>CANGNR010000090.1 GCA_947455385.1 Microbacteriaceae bacterium | reverse complement strand
GGCCGCCGTGCTCACGTTGCTCGCCCTCGGGGTGCGTGGCCTCACCGGCGCGGGGATGCTGGCAGCGTTTGCGATTGCCTCACTGATTCCGTTGGCCCAGACCGGCCACGCGGCGGGAACAGCCGGCCACGGAATGGCCGTGAACTCGATTGGCATTCACATCGTGGCCGTCTCGATCTGGGTGGGCGGCCTCGCCGCGCTGTTCATAATTCGAGGTGCCTCCGGCACCCAGGCTGCGACGCTTGCTCGTCGCTACTCGAGTCTCGCGCTCGTGGCGTTTCTCTTGGTGGCCGTCTCTGGCGCATTCGCCACGGTCTTGCGCATCAAGAGTTTCGACCAGTGGTTCACGCCCTATGGCGGTTTGGTTGCGCTAAAAATTTCTGGGCTTTTAATTTTGGGCGCCTTCGGCGCCAGCTACAGGCTGCGGGTGCTGCGCCGGCTCGATGCCCAACCGGGCAATGCACCACGATTCTGGAACCTCATAGTCGTTGAGTTGCTCGTTATGGGTGGCACGATCGGCATCGCGACCGCGCTCAGCCAGACGGCCCCACCGGGGGCCACAGCACCACTGCCGGTTGGCGGCCTGGCACCACTCACCCCAGCACAGATTCTCACCGGCGAACTGCTGCCGCCGCCGCTCACCGGCGACTCATACTTCTTCGCCTGGAAGATCGACCTTCTCTGGCTCCTGATTGCCATCGCTGCCAGCGTTGCCTACGTGGCCGGCGTGATTCGCCTTCGACGTCGCGGCGACTCGTGGCACTGGTCGCGAACAGCATCCTGGTTGGGCGGAATGGCTCTGCTGGTCTATACGACGAGCGGCGTATTCAACGTCTATGAGGAGTACCTGTTCAGCACCCACATGCTTGCGCACATGGTGCTCGCGATGGGCATTCCGGTGCTGTTGGTGCCTGGCGCCCCAGTCACGCTGCTGGCCCGCGCCGTTGCAAAGCGCAAGGATGACTCGATGGGCGTGCGCGAGTGGGTGCTTTGGGCCGTGCACACGCCCTTCGCTCGAATCGTTTCGAATCCGATCGTCGCCGGCGTGCTGTTTGCATCCTCGCTGGTCACCTTCTATTTCACCGGGCTTTTCTCGTGGGCAACGCACGAGCACATCGGCCACGAGTGGATGGTGCTGCACTTCTTGATCACGGGCTACCTGTTTGTTCAGGCGCTGGTCGGCATCGATCCCGGCCCGAACCGCCTGCCTTTTGCAGCGCGTCTGTTGCTGCTGATCGGCACGCTGACCTTTCACGCGTTCTTTGGTCTTGCCCTCATGGATGGGCACGCGCTTCTGCTGGCCGACTGGTACGGCGCAATGGGCCGCACATGGGGAGCGACGCCGCTGGCCGATCAGGCTACCGGCGGTGCCATCGCCTGGGGAATCGGAGAGGTTCCAACCGCGGTGCTCACGATCATCGTGGCGTCGCAGTGGTTTCGCGCCGACCAGCGCGACTCGCGCAGGCTAGATCGCGCGAGCGACCGAAGTGGCAACCAAGATGTGTCGGACTACAACGCTATGCTGGCTGCTCTGGCCGCCCGCGAAGAGCGGGCTCGAGGCCGGCAGGCGGGCCCAACCGGTGTCCCACAGACTGGGGATCAGCGTGAAGATTGAGCTTTCGAACGAACAGGCAGCCCTGTTCGACTACATCGAGGGCACCGACGCGCACATCTTCGTGACCGGCCGCGCCGGCACCGGCAAGTCGACCCTGCTCACCTATCTGATCGAGAACACCGAGAAGAAGACGCTCGTGGTTGCGCCAACCGGAGTCGCCGCGCTCAACGTTGGCGGTGCCACGATTCACTCGGCATTTGGGTTTCCGCTCGGCATGCTCGGCGACGTCGAGCTCGCCCGTCACCTGAATCGCCGCACGCGCGAGGTCTTGCGCGCAATAGACATGCTCGTGATCGACGAGGTCTCGATGGTCAACGCCGACATGATGGACGCCATGAGCCGCATGCTCGGCATCGCTCGAGGCAAGCGCTCGCGGCCGTTCGGTGGCGTGCAGGTCGTGATGTTTGGCGACCCATACCAGTTGGCGCCCGTTCTCAAGGATGAAGACATCGCGGTGATGCGCGAGCACTATCAGAGCGGCTGGTTCTTCGACGCCAAGGTTTGGCGGGCAACCGACCGAGCCGTTGAGCCGGCATCGCTCGAGCGCTACGAGCTCAGCGAAATCTTTAGGCAGCACGACCCTGAGTTCAAAGAGATCCTGAATGCGATTCGCGACGGCTCGGTCACCCAGGCGATGCTCGAGGTGATCAATTCGGCCGGCGTCAAGCCCGTGCCCAACGAAGACATCATCCGGTTGGCCACCGTGAACGCCACCGTCGATCAGGTCAACTTCAGCCACCTCTCTGCGATCAAGTCGCCGGCCACCGTTTTTAAAGGCGCCTTCAGCGCCGGAGACCAGCAGGCGTTCGGTCGCGCGCTGCCGGTTGAAGAGACCCTCACGCTCAAGGTTGGCGCGCAGGTGATGTTCGTCAAGAACGACGACTCAAACACCAAGAGAGCCAAGGATGGCACCATGGTGCGCCGCTGGGTCAATGGCACGATCGGCACGGTCGTCGAGATTCCAGACTCGAGGCACGTAAAGGTGCGCGTCGGAGGCGAGGAGTTTGACGTTTCGCCGACGAGCTGGGAGAAGGTTCGCTACGAGATCGACGAGCAGTTCGACGAAGAATCAGGCAAGACCAAAGAGGTCGTGGTTCCGGTCACTCTCGCCGAATACAAGCAAATTCCGCTGCGCCTAGCCTGGGCCGTAACCGTGCACAAGTCTCAGGGGCAGACCTACGACGAGGTCGTCATCGACATGGGTCGAGGCGCTTTCGCGCCTGGGCAAACCTACGTGGCGTTGAGCCGCGTTCGCTCGCTCGAAGGGCTCTATCTGAGTCGCCCAATCTCGATGCGCGACGTCATGGTCGACGGCAACGTGATTCGCTTCATGGCCGAGGCCCCGGCGCCAAAGCTCGAAAAACTGCTCTAGGCGATTTTAAAAATTCGGCGCGGGCCTAACGGCCCATGACCTGATCCTTTGTGGCGCGAGGCTCATCCGGGTTAAGCCACCAGTTGATTGGGTGCTCGACTCGGCCAGCCCACCATGCCTCGTTGTGACCTGTGTTCGGGTAGATCGCGCCAACGTAGTCGACCTCGTAGCGGTAGCCAAGGTCTTCGAGCTTTTGCACCGCCTGCTGGTGATATGGCGGATATGCCGCGTCGATGTCTAGGGTGCCGCTGTCGGTCCAGATACGGTGGCGCCCGGCTGGCGGCAGCAACGAGGTCAGCTTGTCGACCATGGTCTCGAAACCGAACGGCCAGTGCGTCGAGTAGCAAAGGGCCGTGCCCCACACATCCGGGTATTTTGCCAGGCCGTAAAGAGAAGACAAGCCGCCCATGCTCGAGCCTGCCAGCGCCGTGCGCTCGGGGCTGAGCGAGACACCGTAGCGGGCGGCAATGTCGGGCAGAATCTTGGTCGCAAGGAGTGCCTGGTAGGCGTTGCCCATCGGCTCGATCACCTCCGGCCTAAGCCATGGCGGCAGGGTGTCCCATATCTCGGGGTGATTCACATAGACGTCTTCTGGCCCGAGTTCAAGAGTGCGGGTCTCACCACTGAGCCCCCAGACCGCGATGATGAGCGGCTTCTTTTCTGCACGGATGCGGCCCTCGCGGATCGCATCCAAGACGCCCCAGGTTGGGCCGTGCGTGCTGTGCTCAGAGAAGAACACGTTCTTGCCGTCGTGCATGACCAAAACAGGAGTCGTTGGAGAGACATCGGCGGGCGCCCAGACATCCACGCGGTGTTTGTCGAACTCGAAGGTGTCGATGCGACCGCCCGCGAGCCAGACTTTGCGCAGGTGAAGTTCGCGCATGGCAAGAAACAGCGGAAACGCGAAGGCAACGGCCGTGACCAGGCTCACGAGCAGGTATGCCCAGAGGTGGCGCATGTTTTTGCGGCGGCCCTCGACGACGATGAAACTCATCGCAGCGACCCCTGTGATCAGTAGGTCAAGCGAATAGACCCAGTCCACGTCGCTGGTGAAGCCATCCTTGATGTAATCGCCGGCGTGCAGCACCGCCAGTCCGTTGAACCACCAGGCGGTGGCCAGGCCCGCGAAGGCTAGGATGAAGAAATAGGTTGCCCTGTAGCTGCGTTTGCGCTTCATGTTGGTAATCCTTGCACAGGCGGTTAGTTTTGGTCCGTTTCGGTCGGTTCATCATCAGACATTCCAAGGTCGCGTTGTTCGCGTTCGTTGGCGTGATACTCGCATCCACGGTTTGGGGCTTTCAGTCTTTTGACCTGCTCAAAAGCGGCGGCTACGACGACCCGGGGTCTGATTCATCGCGGGTCACCAGCATTCTGAAGACCACCTTCGCCCAGGAGCCCGCCGAGTTGGTTGCGGTTGCCGACTTTAGAGACAGCGCCGACCTACCCGCCAACGCCGCAATCGGTGCCCGCTTGCAGAAAGCGCTCGCGGGGGTCAGCGGTGTCGAGAAGGTCGAGTCTTATTATTCGCTTGGCCGACCAAGCTCCCTGCGCAGTGAAGACGGCAAGGCCGTCTATTTCTTCGTGGATGTTAAGAACGACGTGGTGCAAACCTCGGTGGCTCGCGAGATTCAAAACCGCTTTGATTCGGTGCCATACGCTTCTGGGCAGGCCTGCTCGGATTGCGCCAAGTATGACGTTGCGATTCACATCGCGGGGTTTGCCGCGGTCAGCAGCGAGCTGAGCACCACCATCGCCCGTGACCTGGGCAAGGCCGAGTCGGTTGCGATTCCGCTGGTCATTCTGCTGTTGCTCTTCGTCTTTGGCTCGTTGGTGGCGGCTGGGTTGCCGCTGCTGATCGGCGGCCTTTCGATTCTCGGCACGTTTGGC
>CANGNR010000089.1 GCA_947455385.1 Microbacteriaceae bacterium | reverse complement strand
AGGCGCTGGAAGCTCGGCGAACTCTCGGTGGCCTGGGCTGCCGTTGCGCCCTAGATCTCGGGCAGCTCGTCGCGGGCGGCATCCTCGCTGAGACCGGCAGCACACATGAGGTCTACGAGCATAGGGCGCAGCAGCAGCAAGACGCTGGCCTCGCGAACTTGATCGGCGATGCCGAACTTCTTGGGGTCGAGTTGGTGAGTGATTTCTACGAACATGGCCTGAGCCTCTAGAAGGCGATCGGGTTCTTCTAGGCCGGCGGCCAGGGTCGAGGTGGCCTCGAAGATCTGCTCGAACAGGTCGGCCAGGTATGGTCGCGACTGACCATCGCGCAGCAAAAAGTCGATGCGGCGAACCACGACGCGAAGGTTGCGAGTCGCGAGGTCCATGCCGCGCATCAGGCGCAGCTGACCGCGGAGCTCGCCGCGGTGCTTTCGCAGAAACGGAGAGATTCGGCTGATGGCGATCGCGCTGTCGAGCGACATGCGCCAGTTGTCGACCAGCGGCTGGGTGCGACGAATGTCTTTCAGGGTTTCATCGGCCACCTCGACATTTACGTCACGGGTCGCCGTGCGCAGGTGATCCACGGCCTCGAGAAATACCTCGAACAGCTTGTTGGCGTCGATGCGCGCCAGACGACGAGGGTCGCGCGGAATCAACGCGGTAACGAGTAGTGCGGTGGCAGCACCGACCAGGGCGTCGAGCGAGCGGCTGAAGTTGGCCTCACCCTGAATCACCAAGACCTGCACGAGCACCGACTGGATTCCGGCGGTGAGAGCAAAGGCCGCGCTGCCCGAAATGAATCTCGCGATGGTCAACGAAAGGGCCAGGATGACGGCCAGCTGCCAGACGCCGTGGCCGAAAGCCAACCCGAGTACTTCGCTGAGCAAAACCCCGACGACCATGCCAAATGCGGTCTCGAGCACTCGGCGCGGGCGGGCATCCCTGGTAAAACCTAGCGAGGTTATGGTCACCGTGACGGCCAGCAGCGGGGTTTCGTGGTGAAGCAGGTAGAGACCGATTGAATAGGCGGCAACGGCGGCCAGGATGATCTGCAGAATTGGGGCGGTCGACTCGGCTACTCGGCTGGCCGACTCGCGCGCGTTGAACGACAACTTCGCCACGACTAGCCCCGCTTGCCCATCAACAGCGTTCGTTGTGCGTCGATGTTGGCGGCCTTGCCAGCACTTGCGGGCACGATCAGTTCTTGAGCCGCCGCGATGCCGCCGACGCTCAGTTCGGCCGCCTCATCGGTGCGGCGAGTCACTAGCGCCAACGCGATTGGACCCATCTCGTGATGCTGGGCGGCCGACGTCACCTTGCCCACGACAGACTCACCAAGAGACACCTCGGCGCCAATCTCAGGCAACAAATGCCCAGAACCGTCGAGGTGCAGCATAACCAGGCGGCGCGGTGGATGCCCAAGGTTGTGCACCTTGGCGACAGTCTCTTGGCCGCGATAACAACCCTTCGACAGGTGCACGGCGGTGGCCAGCCAGTCAAACTCGTGCGGCAGCGAGCGGTCGTCGATATCAACCCCGGATGGTCGGTGTGCGGCAATGCGCAGCGCCTCAAGCGCATCCGTGCCCACCTCGTTCAACGATTCGGCCGCAGCAAGTTCAACCAAGTCAATCGAACCGGGCAGTACCGCTTCGAAATACTTCCACGGCTCAACGGGTGCGGCCGCGTAACGTGCCCCGCCAAGAACGGTGTTTGGCCACGGGTCTTGCCAGACCGCGAGCGCTTCGCCGCCAAACACCTGCGCATCGGCACTCAACTCGCCAAAACCACCGAGCATCTGAACCTCATCGGTCAAGACCTCGACGACGACCTTCGACCGAAGTACCATGCGCTTGAGCCAGGCGACAAACTTGCCATCCTCGTCAGCAGAAGTGATCAGCAGCGTCGCCTCGCCGTCATCCACCGCGTGAAATACGCGCTCGATGTGGCCGGTCGCACTGAGCAGCAGCGCCTCACGCCCAACTCCGGGTTTGAGGTTCTTGAAGTCGGTGGTCAAAAAGGAGTGCAGCCACTCGAGGTGTTCGGCGCCAGAGACTCTAAACACCGCGCGTTCGAGTCGAACGAATCCGCGGCCGGCAAGCAGGGTTCGCTGCTCAACCAGAGGGTTGCCAAAACTCGTGCGCTCGACCATGACGACCTACTCGACGCGTTCTAGACGCGCGGATGCGTGCGAGCGCAACTCGTCGCCGGGCAATGCGATGTCCCACGCCCAGAGCAGTGCGCCCTCGACCAGGCCATACATGCGAGTCGAGTGGCGGTAGGCCTTGACTCCGTCAAAGGCGACACCGCGAAGCGACGCTAGATGCGCCTGTGCGCCCTTGATGTAGCCCTGATAGAGCTCGGCGACGCCGCCGGGGTGGAGCATCGAAACCGAGATGTTGAAGGCACCCTCTTTGGTGCGGTACTTCTCGAGGTCGTCGCGGGTCTTGATAGATGGCTCGCCGGCGCCTGGGGTTAGGCCCGGGCCATGGTCTGCGGCCTCTGCCTTGCGGGCAATGCGCCAGTAGCCGATCTCGCTTGGCAGCGGGGCGTCAGAGCCATCAGCCAGCTGAGCGGATGCGATGTAGGTGAGAGTGTTGGTGCCGTCGTGGGCAAACTCGATGCGCTGACGAAACTCAACTTCGGTTGGTGGCACGTCTAGATCGGGGGTGCCGTCGGCGCGAATCGGGCGATAGCTGATTACGCCGGTGCCCTCCCACTTGCCAACTAGAAAGGCAAATGGCGTCAGCTCGAGGGGTAGGTCCTCAGGCAGAACAAACAACTATTTCTGGCCCTTGAAGAGGCGAACGAGAACGAGCAGCGATACGCCGGCAATCGCCAAACCGGCGAGAATCAGCATCCCAGTAAAGAAAATCTCCCACGAAAGCATGGTTCGAGTTTACCCTCTCAAGAAAAGATAAGAGCTTGCGATGGCAAGCATCAGGTACGAACCGCCAGCAACGTAGATAAGTTCCCGCACGATTCCGGCCGGGCGGCTCTTGAAGAGGTGAATGAGTGCGACGGCAGCGCACGAGCTAGCCAGGATTGCCCCGTAAGACTCAAAGGCCTTCTTGCTCTCTAGCCCCGAGACTGTGACGAGAATCGTCGCGAGGGCAACGAGCACCCAAATGGCGATGATCTGCGCCCACCCTGACTTCATGCCTTAATCATGCCTTACGCCAACCCAAAGGCGTTTAGAATTGAGCCTTAACGGCGGGAGTTTTCGTGGCTCAACTATTGATACTTTCGGCATCTAGCGATGTCGAAGTGCTGCCCGCGCTGGGCTTGCTAAGTCACCGTGTTCGCACGATTCCCGCAGAGCCAGCCAGCCTCGTTTATGCGCCGGCCCACGACCTAATTTTCTTGGATGCCCGCCGCGACCTCAATGGCGCAAAGTCTCTTTCGCGCGTGCTCAAGACCACCGGCCTGTCGGCCCCGCTAATCGTCGTGGTCACCGAGGGCGGCCTCGCTGCCGTTTCGGCCGACTGGGGCGCCGACGACATCATCCTTGACTCTGCCGGCCCCGCCGAGATCGATGCTCGCGTTCGGCTCGCGATTGCGCGCCCTCAGCAGGCTAACCAGGATGACCGGATCCACAACTCGGGCATCATCATCGACGAGGCTTCTTATTCGGCCAAGGTGCACGGACGCCCCATGGACCTCACCTTTAAAGAGTTCGAGCTGCTGAAGTTCTTGGTGCAGCACCCCGGTCGCGTGTTCACCCGCGAGCAGTTGCTCAGCGAAGTCTGGGGCTACGACTACTTCGGTGGCACCCGCACGGTTGACGTGCACATCAGGCGCCTGCGGGCCAAGCTCGGCGACCTCGAGGCCCTGATCGGCACCGTGCGCAATGTCGGCTACCGATTCAGCCCAGACGCCGACGCCGACCGCCTGGCCGAAGCCGAACTTTAAAGTTCACCCCGCGGTAACCCTCGAATGGCAAGATAGAACGCATGTCAGAAGAAACCATGGCGATTCGGCTGCCGGAGCACGAAGATTTTCCGGCCGACCGATTTCTCGACAGAGAGCTGTCGTGGCTGGCGTTCAACCAGCGCGTGCTAGAGCTCGCCGAAGACCCCAACCTCTTCTTGCTCGAGCGCGTCAACTTCGTCAGCATCTTTGGCTCCAACCTCGATGAGTTCTTCATGGTTCGCGTTGCCGGCCTCAAGCGCCGCATCGCAACCGGCCTCGCGGTGACCTCGAGCAGCGGGCTATCGCCGCAAGAGGTTTTGACCCAGATCAGCCAAGAGGCACACCGCCTGCAAGAGCGCCACTCGAAGCTGTTCAAAGAGGTGCTCGCCCCAGCCCTGCGCGACAAGGGAATCGGCCTGACTCGCTGGGAGTCTCTTGAGCAGCGCGAAAAAGACCTGCTGCACACTTACTTTCAGAACCAGATCTTTCCGGTGCTCACCCCGCTCGCCGTCGACCCGGCCCACCCGTTTCCATATATCTCGGGCCTTTCGCTAAACCTCGCGGTTGTGCTTCGCAACCCAGACAGCGGCAAGGAGCACTTCGCTCGCGTCAAGGTTCCGCCACTGCTGCCGCGCTTCGTGCGGGTTCCGGGCGCGGCGCCATCCGAGGCCCCTCGTTTCTTGCCCCTCGAAGAGATCATCGGCCAGTTTCTGGGCCTGCTCTTTCCGGGCATGGAGGTCACCCAGCACCACACGTTTAGGGTCACCCGAAACGAAGACCTCGAGGTCGACGAGGATGAGGGCGAAAACCTGCTCGTCGCGCTCGAAAAAGAGCTGCTTCGCCGCCGATTCGGCCCACCGGTTCTCCTCGAGGTCGCCGACGACATAAACCAAGAGGTTCTCGACCTTCTGATTCGCGTGCTCGACGTTTCTGACGAAGACGTCTATCACCTGCCTGCGCCGCTAGACATCAAGGGT
>CANGNR010000088.1 GCA_947455385.1 Microbacteriaceae bacterium | reverse complement strand
CTGGCAAATAACCGCGGCATCGCGGTAAACGAGGTCACCCGCCCAGAGATCGACCGTATGACCGGATTCGACTCGGTGCACCAGGGCATCGCACTGGCCGTGCCGCCATACAACTACTCGCACCCGATGGACCTGCTCGACAAGGTGCTCAGCCGCGGCCAGACTCCGCTGTTCGTGGCCCTCGACGGCATCACCGACCCGCGCAACCTCGGCGCCATCATCCGCTCTGTCGCCGCTTTCGGCGGGCACGGCGTAATTCTGCCCCAGCGTCGCTCAACCGGTGTGACGGCTTCGGCCTGGAAGACCTCGGCCGGTGCCGCCGCGCGAGTTCCAGTCGCCCTAGCCGCCAACCTCACCGCGACCCTCAAGGAATTCAAGAAGCGCGGCCTCTTTGTGGTCGGGCTCGATGGCGACGGCGACATGGTCCTGCCAAAGTTCAACCTTGGCGCCGAGCCGCTCATCCTGGTGGTTGGCTCTGAGGGCAAGGGCTTATCTCGCCTGGTGCAAGACAATTGCGATGCCATCGTTTCGATTCCGATCAACGGAAACACCGAGTCGCTCAACGCAGGTATCGCCGCAAGCGTCGCCCTGTATGAAGTTGCGCGAGCCCGAGGCCGCAGCTAGTCGACCAATCGCCGACGAGCGAACTTAAACGAGGTCGCGCCAGTCTGCCTCTTCGTCGTCTTCGGCAACCACAATGGTGCCCGATGGCACGGCATCTGGCAGCGTTATAGAAGACGTGGATGGCAGGCCGATCAGCGCTTCTTCATCGCGGCGATGGCTCAGCACGTTCTTGATGTAGGAGTTGACCACCTCGCCGAGAGGCACATCCCTGTTTTGGTTTTCGCTCATGTACCAGCGGTGCTCTAGCACCTGGTGAAAGACCTCGGCGGGCTCAAGTTTGCCTCGCATGTCGCGCGGAATCGAGGTCACCACAGGCTCGAAGACGGCGCTGAGCCACTCGTGGGCAAGAACCTCTTCGTCGGCTCCGGGGCGCTGATGCGAGAGTCGGTATTCGTCGATGTCGTTGAGCAGGCGACGAGCCTGGTTCTCCTCTACGTCGAGGCCTGTCAGGCGAATCAAGCGGCGGGCGTGATGGCCAGCATCGACAACCTTAGGCTGAATCTTGACCTTCGAGCCGGCATCATCGGTCTTTATGGCGAGCTCTTCGATGTCAAAGCCGAGCTCGTTTAGGCGCGCAACTCGGCGGTTGATCTTCCAGCGCTCGAGCGCCCAGAAGGTCTCTGCTCCGGTCAGTTCGCTCCACAAGAAGCGGTACTGCTGCATGATGCGCTCAGAAATTTCAACCGGGTTAACGCCTGGAGCCGCGTTGTTGCTGGCCACGAGGTCCATGAGTTCGCCCGCGATGTTGACTCGAGCGATCTCGAGATCGTTTTCGCGCTGGCCGTTTGAAAGGCCGCTGTCATAGAGAAAGCCGGTTTCGGCGTCAACGAGATAAGCAGCAAACGAGCCAGCATCGCGGCGAAACAGGGTGTTCGAGAGCGAAACGTCGCCCCAGAAGAACCCAGCGATGTGCAGTCGCACCAGCAAGAGGGCCAGCGCGTCAACGAGGCGCTTGGCGGTCTCGCCACGCAGGCCCTGCGACCACATCGCGCGGTAGGGCAGAGAAAACTTGAGGTGGCGAGTGATCAGAACCGCCGGCAATTCTTTACCGGATGCATCCGTGCGGTTCGTGATGATCGCAAATGGCTCGACGCATGGCACGTCTAGCTTTTGCAGGTTCTTGAGCATGTCGTACTCGCGACGAGCCAGCTCGGGCAATGTTTCTTTGATGGCAATCACGTGGTCGCCGAGGTGCGCAAATCTAACCGTGTGGCGCGAGAGACCCTTGGGCAGTGCTGCGATGTTCTCGCTCGGCCAGTCCTCCAATGGCAAATGCCACGGTAAATCCAGCAGAGCTGGATCTACCGTGGCAGCCGTTATGTTGAGTGAACTCACTAGTTAAGGCGGTTGCCCGACTCAACGTCGAACAAGTGCAGAACACCACCGGTTGGGGCGATGATTGCGGTGGTACCAGCCTTAGGGTGGTTGACTGCGTCGACGCGAGCAACGAGCTCAACCTCACCGCTGGCCAGCTGTGCGCGGCCGTAGAGGTAAGCGTCGGCACCGAGCTCTTCGACGACGTCGATCTCGAGGGTGACACCCTGACCGTTGGCTGCGACGCCAAGGTTCTCTGGGCGAAGACCAACGGTAAGCGAGGTTGCCGAGGTCTTGCCGAGGATGTCAGCGCCAACAGGAAGAACCTCGTTGCCGAACTGAACGCCACCGGCGACGATTGGCAGCTGAATAAGGTTCATAGCAGGCGAGCCGATGAAGCCAGCAACGAAGACGTTGCGTGGGTTCTCGTAGAGCTCGCGAGGAGCGTCAACCTGCTGAAGAACGCCATCCTTGAGAACTGCAACGCGGTCACCCATGGTCATAGCCTCGACCTGGTCGTGGGTCACATAAACGGTGGTGACACCGAGGCGACGCTGAAGCGAAGCGATCTGGGTGCGGGTCTGAACGCGAAGCTTGGCGTCGAGGTTCGACAGCGGCTCGTCCATGAGGAACACCTGAGGCTTACGAACGATGGCGCGGCCCATGGCTACACGCTGACGCTGTCCACCCGAGAGGGCCTTTGGCTTGCGGGCCAGGTATGGTTCGAGGTCAAGAAGCTTGGCTGCCTCGAGAACGCGATCTGCACGCTCTTCTTTCGAAACACCGGCGATCTTGAGCGCGAAGCCCATGTTCTCTGCCACGGTCATGTGTGGGTAGAGGGCGTAGTTCTGGAAGACCATTGCGATGTCGCGGTCCTTTGGCGGAACGTCGGTGACGTCGCGGTCGCCAATGAAGATTGCGCCTTCGTTGACCTCTTCGAGGCCGGCGAGCATGCGCAGGGTGGTCGACTTGCCACAGCCCGAAGGACCAACGAGAACCAAGAACTCGCCATCGGCGATGTCAAGGTCGATCTGGTCGACGGCTGGGCGGTTGCCACCTGGGTAAAGGCGGGTTGCCTTGCGGAATGTTACTGATGCCATTTGTTTCTCCTCACCGGCAGGTACGTGCCGGACGATCCGTTGTGATTTGAGCCCGTCGGATGCTCCGGCGAACCCATTCATTATGGCACTTGAAGCGCCACGGATAGACTAGAAAACCGATGTTGTCACTAAACCGTGACGGACAAAACGCTAAGAGGTACCAATGACGAACCCGCCAAAACCAACTCGCAACGAGCAGCGTGAGGCTGCCCGCGCCAAGGCCAAGCAGATGCGCGAACAGCAGAAGCGTTCGGCAACCCGCAAGCGTCTCGGGCTGCAGCTTGGCGTGACCGGAGGCATCCTTGCAATCGTCGCAATGATCGTCTTCGTTGTGCTCTCTAACACCTCGGGCAACAGCGCCCCTGGACTCGGCAACCAGACCCCGACCAATATGACTTTCGCGGGAGGCATCAAGATCGGCTCCGGCCTGCGCGCGTTCACGAAAGATTTCACCCCGGCGCCTGCCGCCAACGCAAAGCACGTGCCCAACCTCGAGGTTTACGTCGACCTCCAGTGCCCAAACTGCCGTGACTTCGAGGCTGCCAATAGCACCGAAATCAAGGATCTCGTGAGCCGCGGTGTAATAACCCTCACCGTTCACCCGGTGACATTCCTAGACCGTTCGTCGCTCAACTACTACTCGAGCCGTGCCGCCAACGCGGTGGCCGCTGTCGCGACATACTCGCCAGACAAGTTCTACGACTACCTGCAGTTGCTCTACCAGAACCAGCCGCAGGAATCGCCGGCCATCAACGGCCCTGACAACAACCAGCTGTATTCGTGGGCGCAGCAGGTTGGCGCAGACAACCTCGACAAGATCAAGTCGGCAATCGACAAGAACGCTTTCGGTTCGTGGGTAATCAAGCAGACCACCGCATTCCTGGGCAACAAGTCGTTTAGCGACGCCTCGGTTGCAGCCGGCGGCAACGGCATCGGCACTCCGTTCATCCTTGTCGATGGCACGCCGTGGTTCGGCAACTGGTCGAACCCCGCAACCTTCGCCCAGATGCTGCAAGCAGCCACCACAGCGAAGAAATAGCCGAGGCTTAGCGCGATGCGAGGGGGAGTCGCACGAAAGCTGGTTGTGCTGCTGGTCGGCGCATTCTCGGTTCTTGGAGTGGTAGCGCCGCTTGCGGCTGCACCTGCTCAGGCCGCGAACGTCAACGCGCTCTCGCTATTGCAACAGCTCAAGGTGCTGCCTAACGCGCATCAGACTGACTACAACCGAGGGTTTTTCAACCTGTGGGTAGATGCAAACGGGGATGGCTGTAACACGCGCGCCGAAGTGCTGAAAGCCCAGTCTTCGGGTTCCGTCGGCTACCACGGAACCTGCACCATCGACTCGGGCCGCTGGCTATCGCGCTACGACGGGTTGGTATTCACTCAGGGCACCAAGCTCGACATCGATCACCTGGTGCCGCTGGCCGAGGCCTGGCGCTCGGGTGCCTGGCACTGGACCTCATCGACTCGCGAGGCCTACGCCAATGACCTTGGCTCGCCATACTCCTTGATAGCCGTGAGCGCCTCGTCAAATCGGGCCAAGGGCGATCAAGATCCAGCGACCTGGCTGCCGCCGCTGGCCTCGTATGACTGCACCTACGAGGCACGTTGGGTAGCCACGAAATGGCGTTGGAACCTTGCCGTCGATGCGGCCGAGGCGCGCACCTTAAAGGCTAACCTCAGCCACTGCGGTGCCGCCGCTCGCATCGCTCGGGTTGCTCGTGCAGCCGTGCAGTTTGCGAACCCGATCGACTGGGTTGCGCAGAGCACCTCATCCGTGGGTAATGGCTCGGGTGGCGTCAAGCCTGCGGGCAGCGCGCTCGACCCGCGCTTCTCAACTTGCAAGGCCGCCAAGGCCGCCGGCTACGGCCCGTACGTCAAGGGCGTTAACCCCGAGTACTACTGGTATCGCGACGGCAACAACGACGGCACCGACTGCCAGTAG
>CANGNR010000087.1 GCA_947455385.1 Microbacteriaceae bacterium | reverse complement strand
GGCAAATCCTTGGCTATCGACTCAAAGGTTCCCTTCAACTCTTTTCAAGAGGCGTCGCAGATCAGCGAGCTCGCCACTGGTGCCGAGGGCGATCGCCGAAAGGCCCTTCTGCAATCCCACGTCAAGGCGGTAAAGGCACATATCGACGCACTGAGCGGCAAGGCCTACTGGACAGGCCTGACCGCGAGCCCAGATTTCGTCATCGCTTTCATTCCGAGTGAGAGCCTGCTTTCGGCAGCCCTTAGCGAAGACCCGAGCCTGCTCGAGTATGCCTTCGCTAAAAACGTCGCCATAGCCTCGCCAGTGAGCCTTTTCTCGGTGCTGAAGACCATCAACTACATCTGGCGTCAAAATGTCGACGAAAACCAGGTTCGAGCAATGATCAAACTAGGTCGCGAGCTCTATGAGCGAGTGGGAATCATCGCCGAAAAGGCCGACAAGCTCGGCCGCTCGATCCTCAGCACCGTCAAGGATTACAACGGTTTCGTATCAAGCCTTGAGTCGCGAATGCTCGTCACTGCTCGCAAACTCAACAATCTTGACGAAAACGAACTTGCTACCGACAGCATCGCTGCTCCCCTTCAGCTTGACGCGCCAATCTCGTTGCCGACAGTGAGCGAAATCGAGAGTTCAGTCGAGCAAAAGGGCGACTAGCCGAGACCTTACAAAGGTCGGGTAAACGCCTGATTTGGCTATACTTTTCTAGAAACACGCCAACAAAGAAGTTCGCGGCCATTGGCGAATCCTCGCCTTATTTAGGCATCTAGGAGAACTGCATGACTGGCAACACGGGATCCCCCATTGTTACCTTGACACCGGCACCTACCCTCGACCGCACTTACTTCGTTCACAACCTACAGTCCGGCGGAGTCAATCGAGCCGACGGCGTGGCCGAAGAACTCGCAGGCAAGGGCATCAACGTCAGCCGTGGCCTGCACCTCGCGGGCATCGCCGCCCCGGGAGTCGTTCCAATCGGAAACGCAGACCCTGGCGTACTCGAGCGCACCGGATCCGCTTTCATGCTTCTGCCACTCTGGGTCGACGGCACCCTTCGCGTTTCGACCACCATCGTCGAAAAAGACGGCCCAACCACCAAGGTCAACGAGTCGCCTCGCCCCCTGAGCGAAGAAGACTGGAACGCCGTAATCGACCTCACTGAGCAGACGGTGAAGGACAATCAGGCAAAATGGCTCGTTGTGGCGGGAGCCCTGCCAGTAAACAAGGCAACCGGCAAGACCGTAGACCTTGAGCCAATCTTCAACCGCATGAGCGCCTTGGGTGTTCGCGTTGCACTTGACACCTCAGGCCCTGCACTCTCGCACTGGGCTCGCACCGGTCTCGCAAGCATCATCAAGCCGAACGCCGAAGAACTCGCATCGGCGGTTGGCCGCACTCTATACACCGTCGGCGACGTCATCGACGCCGCTCGCGAACTCTGCGACCACGGCATCGACGTGGTGCTCGCGTCGCTTGGCGCCGATGGCATGATCGCCGTCACCAAGACCAAGCAGTGGGCCGCTCGAACAACCCCGGTTAAGGTCATCAACACCGTTGGAGCCGGCGATGCAACCCTCGCGGGCTTCTTGCACGCGGTCGCTAAGAACCCAGTTGAGCCAGGCGTAGATTACGGCGTGGACTTCAATGTTCCGGTGGGCGTTTCGGCTGCCGTTCAGTGGGGTGCAGTGGCAGTGACTCAGCCATCTTCTGGCTTAGAAAATCTAGAAGGCATGCCCGAGTCATTCTTGACCGAGAACCCAGACCGCGACCAGACCCTCGAAGAGCCAGCCGTCGGCTAAATCTGCTCTACTCGAACCTCGACGAAGCTCGGGGCCGAAGACGATTGGTCTAGCACCAGCGACTGCACAATCAGCTCATCCGATTCGTCGTCTTTGACGATGCCCGGCGTGAACATCCCTTCGGTGACACCAGAGAGCACAAACGAAATTTTGTCGCCAGCTACCAAATCCAGAAGTTCAAGCTTCTTCTCGAGGTCATAGTCGGCCATCATCGCTCGCTCAATCTCGTCGACCGTTTGGGGTGCGAATCGCGCCTGCATAAAACCACCGAGGCAGCGCAAGGCACAGGCCGTCACGACGCCCTCCGGTGCTCCGCCAACGCCAAGCAACATGTCGATGCCTGAGTTGGGCAGTGCCGCCGCGACGGCCATGGCCACATCGCCCTCGGCAAAGCGCACCCAGGTAGCCCCGGTCGACTCGATCTCGGCGATCAGATCAGCGTTTCGGGCCTTATCGATTACCGCGACCCTGAGGTCGGTTGGCGCCATGTCAAGTTCGGCGGCGAGAGCCAGTATGTTCTCGGTCGCAGACTTATCGATGTCGACCACTCCGGCACCAACGGCTCCCGTGACGATCTTCTTCATATAGAAGACCTCGGAGGTCTCGAGCATCTTGCCGCGCTCGGCAGCCGCCATCACCGATACGGCGCCAGGCTCGTTGCTCGCGGCGAGCGCAGTGCCATCGATTGGGTCAACCGCGATGTCCCACTCGAGCGGTTGTCCCCCGCCAATCAGTTCGCCGTTGTAGAGCATGGGCGCATTGTCTTTCTCGCCCTCGCCGATAACTACGACTCCGCCGAAATCGGCGCCGCGCAACGAAGCTCGCATTGCGTCAACGGCCGCCTGATCCACGAGGTTCTTGTCGCCTGAACCCAAATGGGGCATGGCGCCGACTGAGGCCGCCACCGTGGCAGCAAGCATGTCGAGCGTTGGCTGGTGAATCGCTGCCACTTGAGCCCCTCTCGGCCGTCGCACGCAAAATAGCGCCGATACTTAGCCATAATCTAGTGGCTAGCGGGCCGAGGCAGGCCATCCTAGGTAATATTGACCTAAGCCAAAGCCATCACAAACGAGGAGCAATCTTGCCCGTAGCTACCCCCGACCAATATCTTGAGATGCTCGACCGTGCCAAGCAGCACGGCTTCGCCTACCCGGCCATCAACGTTTCTTCATCGCAGACCCTGAACGCAGCACTCGCTGGCCTTCAGGCAGCAGGCTCGGATGGCATCATCCAGGTAACCACAGGTGGCGGCGACTACTGGTCGGGTCCGACCATCAAGAACATGGCATCCGGCGCCGCAGCAATGGCCGCTTTCGCCCGCGAGGTTGCCAAGAACTACGGCATCACCGTTGCCTTGCACACCGACCACTGCGCCAAGGGCCAGCTCGATGCATTCGTCAACCCGCTGATCGAGATCTCGACCGAGCTGGTTCGCAAGGGTCAAGACCCGCTGTTCAACTCGCACATGTGGGACGGCTCTGCGGTGCCAATGGCCGAAAACCTCGAGATCGCAAAGGTCATGCTTGCCAAGACCAAGAGCATCGGTGCGGTTCTTGAAGTTGAGATCGGCGTCGTCGGCGGCGAAGAAGATGGCGTCGAGGGCGGCGAGGGCGAGCACCTCTACACCACCCCAGAAGACGGCCTATTGACCGCAGAGGCCCTTGGCCTCGGCGAGAACGGTCGCTACATGGCCGCGCTCACCTTCGGAAACGTGCACGGCGTCTACAAGCCAGGCAACGTCAAGCTTCGCCCAGAGCTGCTCGGCGAGATCCAGGCAGTCGTTGGCGCCAAGTATGGCAAGAACCTGCCATTCGACCTCGTCTTTCACGGCGGATCGGGCTCGACCCCAGAAGAAATCGCAGAGGCAGTGCGCCACGGTGTCATCAAGATGAACATCGACACCGACCTGCAGTACGCATTCACCCGCCCAATCGCGGCCCACATGTTCACAAACTACGACGGCGTGCTCAAGGTTGACGGCGAGGTCGGCAACAAGAAGGCCTATGACCCACGCGCCTGGGGCAAAATCGGTGAGGCCGGAATGTCTGCACGCGTCATCGAGGCAGCTCAGGAGCTCGGCTCGCACGGCAAGTCGATGTCGCTCTAAAGCCCAAATGTCAGCAGGAAGCCCGTTCTATGAGAATGGGCTTCCGCGCTTTAAGGGAAACTTTCAGAACGGAAAAATGCAAGGCTTTTGGCAGTTTTTTCGCAAGGATGGCTCGCTGATGCGCGCAGGGCACTTCGATGAAGATCGTCAAGTTGGGGTCTGGACCACATATGCCCGAGACGGAAGCGTCGTAAAAGAAACCGACTTTAGAAGCTAGCGCTTGACCTTATTGTCGACGCTCTCGCCGGCGGCCTTAAGGTCTTTGCGAAGCTCCTTGGGCAGAGAGAACTGCACGTCTTCTTCGGCCGTTTGCACGGTTCGGACATCGCCAAAGCCCCGTGCAGCGAGGTAGTCGAGCACGTCGTTCACGAGCTCTTCGGGAACCGATGCGCCAGACGAAACACCTACGGTTTCGACGCCTTCGAACCAGGCTTCGTCAATCTCGGATGCGAAGTCGACGCGGTAGGCGGCCTTAGCCCCGGCCTCGAGTGCAACCTCAACCAAACGCACGGTGTTCGACGAGTTCGACGAGCCAACGACAATCACGAGGTCACTCTCGGCGCCGACCTTCTTGATGGCGACCTGGCGGTTCTGCGTGGCGTAGCAAATGTCGTCGCTTGGCGGGTTTTGCAGCGTCGGAAACTTCTCGCGAAGTTTGACCACGGTCTGCATGGTTTCGTCGACCGAGAGCGTGGTTTGCGAGAGCCAGATGAGCTTCTTGGGGTCACGAACCTTGACTGCCGCCATCGACTCATCTTTGTCGACAATCTGAACCACGTCTGGGGCTTCGCCGGCTGTGCCCTCGACCTCTTCGTGCCCCTCGTGACCGATCAGCAGAATGTCGTAGTCCTCTTTGGCGAATCGCTGAACCTCGCGGTGAACCTTGGTGACCAGCGGGCAGGTCGCGTCGATGGTGTTTAGGTTTCGAGCCTCGGCCGCGGCAACGACGGCAGGCGAAACTCCGTGAGCCGAAAACACCAGGATGCTGCCCTCGGGCACCTCATCCACTTCGTCTACGAAGATTGCGCCGCGGGTCTCTAGCGATGCGACGACGTGCTTGTTGTGCACGATTTGCTTGCGAACGTAGACCGGAGCGCCGTAGTGGTCGAGCGCCTTCTCGACCGCGATTACGGCTCTATCGACACCTGCACAATAACCGCGCGGAGCGGCGAGTAGCACTCTTTTGCCCCCGCTGTTTTGTCGGTCACTGGCGGTATTCTT
>CANGNR010000086.1 GCA_947455385.1 Microbacteriaceae bacterium | reverse complement strand
CCGCAACCGCCCAAATCGGTTCGGTCGAGAGCAACAGGCTCGCGCGCGATGGCGAAGTCTTGCGAATGCCCCAGAGCAGCGCGATGAAACCGAATACCGTGCAGAACGCCGCCAAGAAGAGCACCGAGAACCACTGGTTTGCGTCGAAGTCAGCGGCTGCCGAAAAACTGCCGGGCACATCCGAGATAAAAAACAACACGGATGCGGTCGCGATCTGCACGATCGTCACGTTGAACGTGTTGGCGCTCTCGAACCTGAGCACGTGGCCCTGGGCAACCGTGTTGAGCGAGCGCACCAGGGCAGCGCCAAGCATGATGAAGTCGCCCAAATTTGGAGCGCTGAACCCGTGTTCGCCAACCAGCAGGCCGACGCCAACTATGGCGCCAACAACGGCGACGAAGAAGCGCGGTGGCAGCCAGCGGCGGGTCCAGAACGATTCGAAAACCGGGGTGAGAACGATGGTTAGCGAAATAATGAGGCCGGCGTTCGTCGCCGATGTGAGCGAGATGCTCGTCGTCTCGATCATCATGATGACGAAAAGCATGATGCCTGTGGATGCGCCACCGAGCAGGTCTGCCCGCGTGAAACGATCACGCCTGAAGAACCAGATTGCCACCATCATTAGGGTGGCAACTCCGAAGCGCACAGCGAGCATGCCGGGCACGCTGGCGTGCGCGGTCAGCGTCTTCGCAAAGTAATAACTTGCGCCCCAAAAGAGGGCGACCGTGAGCAACAGGAGGTCGACGCTAAATCGACCATCCAGCGTTGACCGCTTGCTAATGGGTGCTTGGCTCTTGCTCAACTTCTGAGCGGTCGCCCGACCACAGGGTGTGGAAGGTGCCGTCGCGGTCGACTCGCTTGTAGGTGTGCGCTCCAAAGAAGTCGCGCTGACCCTGAACCAGGGCGGCTGGCAGGCGAGGCGAGCGCAGGCCGTCGTAGTACGAAAGCGAAGACGCGAACGCAGGAGCAGGAATACCTGCGAGCGAAGCGTTGGCAACGACGTTGCGCCACGACTTGACCGACTTTGCGACGGCATCCTTGAAATAAGGGTCAAAGATGAGCGACTCGAGGTCTGGCTTGGCTGCGTAAGCGTCGGCGATGCGGTTCAAGAACTGGGCACGGATGATGCAACCGCCACGCCAGATCTTTGAAACGGCACCGAGGTCGATTTTCCAGCCATACTCGGCGGCACCGGCGCGAATCGCATCGAATCCCTGCGAGTAGGCAACCAACTTGGATGCGTAAAGCGCACGACGAACGTCCTCGACGAACGCTGCCTTGTCGGCGATGCTCCACTCGGTGGCGTCTGCAGGCAGGCCAGAGACTGCGGCACGCTGAGCCGACTGCGAAGACAGCGAGCGGGCGAACACGGCCTCGGCGATGCCCGAAACAGGGGTGCCGAGGTTGAGTGCGGTCTGAACGGTCCAGACTCCGGTGCCCTTCGAGCCAGCCTGGTCGAGAACCACGTCAACGAATGGCTTGCCGGTCTTGGCGTCAACCTGCTTGAGAACCTCTGCGGTGATCTCGATAAGGAACGACTCGAGGTCACCCTTGTTCCACTCGGTGAAAATCTCGGCGATCTCGGCAGGCGAGTAGCCGCCGGCCTGGCGAAGAATGTCGTAGGCCTCAGCGATCAGCTGCATGTCGGCATACTCGATGCCGTTGTGAATCATCTTGACGAAGTGGCCGGCGCCGTCGGTGCCAACGTGGGTGACGCAAGGCTCGCCCTCGGCGATTGCGGCAATCGAAGCAAGGATGGGGCCGAGGGTCTTGTATGCCTCTGCGCTACCGCCAGGCATGATCGAAGGGCCCTTGAGTGCGCCCTCTTCGCCGCCCGAGATACCGGCGCCAACGAAGTTGATTCCCTTGGCGCTGACCTCTTTTTCGCGGCGGATGGTGTCGGTGAACAGCGCGTTTCCGCCATCCACGATGATGTCGCCTGGCTCGAAACGCTCGGCTAGCTGCGAGATCACGGCGTCGGTGCCCTTGCCGGCCTGAACCATGATGATCGCGGTGCGTGGCTTGGCGAGCGATGCGACGAACTCGTCAATGGTCTCGCTGGCAATGAAGCCGGCCTCAGGGTGCTCGGTGATGAGCAGGTCGGTGCGCTCGTATGAGCGGTTGTAAACGGCAACGGTGTTGCCCTCGCGGCTGGCCAGGTTGCGGGCTAGGTTCGAACCCATTACGGCGAGTCCGACGACTCCGATGTTTGCACTGCCGACGTTAGAAGTAGTCAAGAGAATCCTTTTTAGGAGGGGATTTTGGCGCGACCGTTGCGCTCTTCAATTATCCCCGAAAAAAGCTCTGCTTTTAGGCTCGAAACCCACTTTTGTTTGGCAACTTTGTTGCCAGAGCGACTAGGGTCGCAAGAGTGAAAACAGACTGGATAAGACTGCGCCTGCTAGCCATTGCCGGGGGCCTCTCGTGGCTTGGCAGCTCGCTCACGACCTTCACGGTGGTGCTTCGATACAAGGATGAAGTTGGCCCCAGCGGTGTTTCGGCAATCCTGCTCGCAATGGTCGTGCCGACTATTCTTGCCGCGCCATACGGCGGCCTGCTGGCCGACCGCCTGAGCACGCGGGTGCTCGTGCCATCGCTGCTCTCGGTGATGGGGCTAAGCAGCCTCGCGATCGCGTTCAACCCCGGCTTCGGGTGGGCGCTTGTTTTTCTAGCCATCACCGCAGCCTGCGGAACTCCCGTTGGTGCCGCGTTCTCGGCGGCGCTGCCCGAGTATTCGTCGCCCGAAGACCTTGCTCGCGTGAACAGCCTCATGCAGATCGGCGCCTCACTTGGCAGCATGTTCGGCCCAGGCCTCGCTGGCGTGCTCATCAAGTCAACCCACTCATACTTTTGGCCGTTCATCATCGATGGTCTCTCGTTTTGGACCCTCGCGGTAGCCATCCTGTTGCTTGGAATCAATCGCAAGCCTCACCCGCACGAAGCCGGCGAAAAATCCAGCATGTTGGCTGGCGTCAAGGTCATCGCGACGATCCCGCTCGTGCGCGCTCTGGTGATCATGTTTGCTGGGCTAATAGCCGCAATCAGCGTCATGAACGTCGGCGAAGTGTTTCTTGTGATGAACGTTTTGGGTGCCGACGAGTTCATCTACGGCATCGTCTCGGCAACCTTCGCAATTGGCATCGTTCTGGGTTCGACCCTGATTTCTGCCTTGAAACTGCCCGAGAAGCGCCATGCGCCGCTAATCGTGGTGTCGCTGGCGGCGATTTCGATTTTCACTGTGATCATCGCATTCGCTTGGCACTGGGCGGTTGTTGCCGTGGTCTGGTTCTTTGCCGGCATGGCCAACTCGGTGCTCAACTCTTATGGCTCGGCGCTGATCCTGAATCGCACGCCAGAGAAGGTGCGCGGCCGCGTCATGGCTTCGGTTCAGGCTATTTTCTCGGTCGCCAACGTTGCCTCGATGACCATGGGCGGCGCGCTGATTGGCTTGTTTACGGTGCGGCCGGTTCTCGTCGGGGCGGGCATCCTCAGTGCGGTTTCGCTTCTTCTCTCGGCGCCTGCAGTTTTGCGCAGCAGCCGCGAGGCCACTAATCGTTCAGCCGAAGCCGAACTACTCGGCGATGAAGTCGCTGGTGTCGCCGACTAGACGAGTGTTGTCTGCCGGCACCGGCTCAACCGCGGCCAAGGCTACCTCGGCCGCGAACTCCTGCACGTTGTAGAGCTTGCCTGCGCCAGCGCGGCGACCCTCGATTGCACCTGGGTTAGCGCGTTCGAGCAACGTGGCGGTGATGGTTCCCTCGATCATGTCGCCAGAGACCACCACGAATCCGATGTTGCGTTCGGCCAAGCTTGGAATCAGGTCGCGCAGCGCATCCTCGCCGGCTCGCTTCGATAGCGCCACTGGCACGTACTCGGGCATGGTCGGGGTGGTGCGAATGAAGTGGGCCTGGTGGCTGGTGACGAAGACCACTCGGGCGCCGTCGCTCAGGTATGGCAGTGCGGTGGTGAGCAGGTTGACCTGCGAGTCACGGTTGAGGCGCATGGCGTAGTCCTCGCCCATGCCTGCCTCCATGCCGCCCGAAGCGTTCATAACCAGGATGTCGAGTCCGCCGAACGCCGTCTTGGCTGCCTCAAACATCGCGCTCACGCTGGCCGGGTCGGTCAGGTCTGCGCCGACCGCAATGGCCTTACCCCCGTTTGCCTGAATGCCTTCGACGATCTTTAGTGCGCGACCTTCTTTGTTGCGAAAGTTGACCACAACGTCTGCGCCAGCGGCAGCAAAGTAGCCGACGGTATCTGCGCCGATGCCGCGCGATGAGCCGGTCACGAGTGCGCGCTTGCCTGCGAGCGAGCCTGGGGCTAGGGGATTGGTCACTGAGAACTCCGAGGGGGCTAGGGCCGCGAGGGCGCGAGTTTGTGCTGCCCCAATTTTACCCGTGATTCGGATAATCGGCCCCAGCGTGGGCTGTTCTTCGCCCTCGACCGGCACCCAATCATTTGTCCTTAGAAGATTGGCTCTGGCGCGTCGTGCGATTTCTCTTAGATACAGCAACAGCAATCAACACAATGATCACTATGGGAACGCCCACCATCACAAAAGGTGTGGCGATCATCATGAGGAGAACAAGGGCCTCCATGGTTACAGCCTGAGCCCGCTACCTGCGCGCCGCGACCGCGAGTTTGAGGCCACCGGCGGCGAATACTGCCACGACGGCACATCCAGCTGCGATCGCTGCCCAAGTGGAGTTGCCGCTCACGACGAGCAGCGTGCCCACTGCGGCAACTGGTGCGGCAACCTTGACGCATCCTGGTGTGCTGAGCAGCGGCTCGTTTGATAGATCGGTTTGTGCCTTTTGAGGCGACATCTTTTTCCCCTTTGAGTTCGAGTTTTGGGCTTATCCCCGCCCAATCTCGACAATACGTCCGACCCATCCTTGAAAAAAGGGGCTTCAGCGTCTCGCAAAGTCCCCACTAAAGGGGATAGATTGCCTTTAACCCGCAACTTGGGTGACAACCGAAATGCACGCGCACCAAACATCGATGGAGATTCGAAGTGGCAAAGGTTCAACGCTCACCAGAACAGCAAATCAAGCGCCTAAAGACCTACAACATCGTGGCGGGTATCGCCCACCTGGGTCAGGCCGTCGGCATGTTCGCAATCATCAACGCCCTCAAGGCTCAGGCAAACTTTCCGGTCACCATTGACTACATGGCCGGCCCTCCGGGTTCGCCGATTCCT
>CANGNR010000085.1 GCA_947455385.1 Microbacteriaceae bacterium | reverse complement strand
TGGCGTTCATTGACAGGTCGCGGATGTGTAACTCGTAGATCGAAGCGTCCGTGGCTCGCCCACTGAATGCCGGACTCTTGTCGGTTGCAAACCCTGCTGGGTCGGTGGCAGCGAGGTTCTCAACGACGCCGCGATCACCGTTGACAGTGACTGCGTGCGCGTATGGGTCAACCGCGAGGTTGTACATGCCATTCACGTGCACCTTGTACATGTAGGCCTTGCCATTTAGGTCGCCGGTGACGGTGGCGAGCCAAGTTCCGTTTACATCCTTGGTCATGTCATAGACGGTGGCGTCGTTGTAATCCTGGTTCAAGGTGTCTAGCACCAAAACCTGCACGCCTTCGGCGGTTGGAGCCCAGACGCGGAACTTAGTCGACTGCGCGCTCCAGGTGTTGCCAAGGTCATCGCCGGTGTAGGTAAAGGCCGCGTTGAAGCCATCCGAGTTCATCAATGCACCAATGGTGACGGTAGCGTCGCCGAAGTTAACGTTCGAGCCGTGCGCTGGCAAGCTCAGGTGGTAGGTGCTGCCGAAGGTTATGTCCTTGGCAAGAGTCAGCTCGAGCTTTGAGGTCTGGTTGCCGCTGCCATCGCTGGCACTGCCGTTTAGGGCCTTCACGGACGCGATGCTCTCGTCACCATCGATGATGAAGCCCTCGTTGTCGGTGCCGCTCAGTGTGATTGAGGCGTTGAGCGAGACCGTAATTTTTCTGAAGTCATCGATTGTGGCGCTCATGATCGATGGAGAGATGTCTGGCGAGGTCTGGTAAACCTGTGCGTCGCCCTGAACCACCCAGATTTCGGCGTTGTTGGCATCGTCGAATGCAACGAACCTGTCGGAGCCGGTGTCTTTGGTTCCGTTCCAGTTTGGAGTCGAACGAATGATGAAGCCCATGTCCTTGTAGCCGTCCATGGCATCAACCAGCACGGTGACGTACGCACCGAAGTCATCGGTTCCATTGGTGTAGGAGCCGTCTGTTTCGCCAGCGAACGCGAAGCCGGTCGGTGAGACCTCTTTATCCTTGCCCGCGTTGTCGTCACGCCACAGGTATGCGTTCCAGCCGTCGTAGTCGGCGCCTGGGCGCTGGTAGTGGATGGTGAGCGAAACTGTGCCTTGCAGGGCTGCCATTGCCTTGGTGCCGGCGCTGGTCACCGCGAAGGTGAGGGCGAGGGCAAGGATTGCGAGGATCGAAACCAGTCGACGAGGGGCTTGTGAGATTTGCATACCGAAGAGCGCTCCAAATGAAATGAAAGGTGACGGTGGTCACCTTTCGAGCCTAGGTCGACTTGGCCCGTCTCGGATAACGTCAAGCGTTTACAAAAGCAACGAAACAGTAACGGCCCAGGGATTTATCGGGCGTGTAAATCGAGAGTGGGGCGTGCGGGACTTGAACCCGCGACCGACGGATTATGAGTCCGCTGCTCTAACCGGCTGAGCTAACGCCCCCAGATCTTTAGTCAAGGATACCGAACCCTGAGTTGTGGCTGTGTAGAAGCCTGCCATTAGGCCTTGCTGTGGTTGAATGAGAGCACGTCTGGAGGACTCATGAACTCTCGTTTCAAAGCTCGCACCGCAGTCTCTTCGCTAGCAGCTCTCCTGCTGGCCATAGCCTCGCTAACGGCTATTCCGAGCGCGGCCAGCGCAGCCGGCGACGTGGCTGTGTCGGTGCTAGACGCAACAACCCAAAAGGCCATCCCAGGCGCCTTTGTGAGCCTCATTGCCACCGCCGCTGCCGACAGCAATGGCGACGGCCTGCTAGACGTAGACACCGGGTCGGCCGTCGTCGGTGGCAACACCGACAGCACTGGAGCTTACTCGCCTCTAAAGACCGACCAGTCCCCCTTGGATGACGCCAAGTACGGCGTAGTGGCTAGCGCAAACGGCTACCAGTCGATGATCAGCACACTCACCGTGGTGGCAGGTTCGGGTTCTGTATCTGTCAAGCTCACGGCTTCGACCAACAACGCATCCAGCCTCAGCGCCTTTGGTGGGCACTTCACGGCCGTGGCCGCAGACGGGCGCAGCGGCGTTTTCTACGGCATCACCGACTCCGTGCCAAGTCTCTATCGCACAACCGACTACGCGGGCAACTGGGCCCCGGTGAACCTAAACAGGGATGAACCGGTCGAGCAGGTTGCGAGCGACGGAATCCAGGGCCTTTCAGGTTTTGGTCTGGCCAGCAACCTGATTACCAGCGGCTATGCGGGTGAAGTCGCCGTGACGGTTGGAAACACCGAGTGGTACTCGCGCGACTTCGGAAACAACTGGCACAGCTTCGCGTTGCCACAGGCGAATCCGCTATCCGTGTCTTGGTCGCACGCCCACGCGGCCGACACCGCAGACCACGTGAGCTTGATGGTATTTGCCTACGCTACTACTACCGACCTCTCTTACGCCTTTATGCCGACCGCCAACCAGGGAACGGCAGTTGGAGTTAACGGCAAGACCGAAGCCGCAATCTCTATTCAGACCATCAGTGGAGTCGCATCACTAAAGGAGTCGAACACCGACTTAGTTGCCACGGCGGCGGGCTCATCCTCAGTCTTTATTGCCGTACAGCGAGGCCTGGATGGCACCAAAATCTATGAGGTTGCCACGGGTGCTGGCTCGATCACCAGAGAGGGTTCAAACCCGACTCTCATCGCAGGGCTGGCACGCAACACCTCGAACGGAAACACGAACCCGGCAACTAACGACGCGTTTCTGTTTGGTGGTCAGTCGAACGTCGACGGCCAGCCAAGCTCACTGGTTGTCTACGACCGTTCCGTAGCAGGCGGTAAGACGACGGCAACAGTTGCTGTGGCTTCGCTAGTTGCCGACGGCGACGGGAACGATGTGTGGACCGTCGGATCTTCGATGTGGACGGACGCTCAGGCAGGCGGCTTTGTTGCCGCGAACGGCCCCATCGCCGACTCGGCAGCCGGATCGAATGCACCAGGCTGCGGTGAGAGTTCAACCAACGTAGGTGGGTTTATTGCACCTATGTTCGCCGGAGTCGGCAACCCAGATTCCTGGGCTAATGGGGCCACCACGGCGATGCTGGTGTCCTGTGTCATCGTGCACGTTCCTACCGCTTCAACCATCAACGGAACCCAAGTTCCCGCAGGAGCCGTTCTGGTTCTTGACTCCCCCGGCACTTCGAACCTAACCTCCGCCGCATTCGACGCGGGCTTTGACTTTGGACAAAGCGACGAGGTCATGGTGACCGCAGAGCAAACCCACGGTCTCGCTAAGTCGGCGACTTGGCTGACCGGCGGGGCCGACGGCTCGGTGATGAACGTCGACAACTCATACGGATATCGCCCACTACTGCCTGTCGCCGGCCCGAACGCAGACAGCTTTATTCAAAACCAGGCGAGCGCCGGAACAGACACAACAAGCGGAGGCTTCTCGGCCAAGGGGGTCAACGCTCCTGCGGTTCGTGCCATCGCCTTTGACCCAACCGACCCATCTGCCCAGCTGGTCTCCCTCGACAGCGGGCGGGGAAACCGCACCCTGATGTCGGTCGACGCTGGAGCAACCTACTTCACGGTAGGAAGTGGCTCGACTGCCTCGACCTGGTGGCTTGATTCGGCAGGCCAGCACTGGATCGCCTCGGGTGTTTCGACTGACCCGACGAGCATGCTGGCCGTAAGACAGTTCAGCCAAGACGATTTGACGAACACGCAGTACGACGTCACTGAGAGCGGCTTGGATCCCGATGACCCAAACTACCTGGGCACGAGACTAAACCTCTCGGATGCCTTCGCGGACTTCGGTAGCGGCCAGTTCAAGGTGAACGGGCAGCAACCAGCAACGGTTCAGGGACTGCAAGGAATTGCCGGCACGAACCTAATGCTGATGGCCGCAGGAAACGATTCGAGTTCATCCCTAGCCCTCGTGGCTCTCGCTGGCGATCCCGGAGCAGAAACTCTAGGTTCGGTGAAGTACTTCAACAGCGGTGGTCAGCTCTCGGGCGGCCTGGTCGCGCCAAGCTTCTCTGGGCAGTCCGTCAGCTCGATTCAGTACTGCCCCACTGGTTCTGCAAGCTCTGTCAGCGACAAGGCGTTCGTTGCCTTGGCAGATCAATCAGGCAGCTCCACCGGCGGCATCCGCATGATTTCCAACGTTGCCTCCGGTTCCCCGAGCATCTCGGCGCCTTTGGCAAGCGGGCTTGCGCTTGGCACCAATGACAACGTGCGCGACCTAAAGGTTGACTGCGATAATGGCGTGATCGCGCTAGTCTCGCGTGCGGCATCAGGGGCGGCTTCGCCTTCATCGCCGCTCATCTTTGTTTCGAATAACGCGGGGGCCGCCTTCAAGGCAGTCACTAAGTCGCCCGGACAAACCTTGAGCGCAACGCTAAGCGACCTGGAGCGAATCGCGGTCAAGAGCGATTCCGCGGCAGGAACCCTGGACCTCGTGTTCACAGACATTGCTGGGGACGTGCTTAGCGGACAAGCCAAGTTGACTGATTTCGCAAAGCCAGGTCTGTCCATCGCGTTTCGATCGGTAAACGATCCGCTCACTCAGGTCGCCACGACGCTCAACGGTGAAGCCTTCGGTGCCCTTGTCTTTAGCCCGAGCGATACCTTCGTCCGCAACTACATCAGCGTGGCGGCAAGTCAGGTGACACCAACACCGACACCTCAGACGGCCATCCTTGGCACTGGATCGGGCCTCTTTAGCCTGAACCTGGCCGGGGCAAAGCTAATCGCCTCGAAGAGCGCAGACACCATTACCATCACTGCAAAGGTTGGTGCCGCATCGGCTGCCAGCTGGACTGGCGCGATTACCTTGCCGCAAGACAAGACTGCGATTGTCACCGCAAACTCAACGAGTGGTTTGCCAGTGACTATGAGTACCTCGTCGCCATGCACAATCGCCAACGGCGTGCTGTCGTCGAACGCCAGTTCTGGCACCTGTGTTGTGAACTTCACAACAGTGGGAAATGCCACCTACGCGGCGGCTAACGAGAACCGCACCGCCAATCTCGCAGCCGGAACACCCAAGCTTGACGACACGATTTCGCCGACCTACAAAGCAGGGGCGGATGCTGTCACGACTTGGAGCGCGGCAGGCCTGACATTAAAGAATGGCACTAGCGTCGCTGTCGCGGCCACGTCGGCCAGCGGTCTATCCGTGAGTGTTTCGCTTGCATCTGGCAATTGCAGCCTCTCGGCTGGCGTCCTAACCGCGAACGCCGCGACCGGCGCCTGTGTTGTCTCGTTCAGCACGGCCGGAAGCGCCAGCTACAACGCTGCATCAATCAGCAGAACGGCCAACCTGACGAGTCGGCCTGACTCACTCAGCGTCTCGATCGCTGTTGGACC
>CANGNR010000084.1 GCA_947455385.1 Microbacteriaceae bacterium | reverse complement strand
GCTGACCAATCTTGTAGCTCGGAGCCTGACCTGGCCAACCGAAGTATCGGTGCACCTCGAAGTTGACGAACTCTGGCGACATGTTGACGTTCTTGCCCATGAAGTCGAGCGCGTAGTCGAAGTTCCAGATGCCAGAACCATCGAGAGTCGGCTTGCCGAGGTGAACTCCGAGGTCGAGCACGACGCGGGCGGCGCGCATGCGCTGGCCGTCGAGCATGCCGAGGCGGTCGCCCGGGTCATCCAGGAAGCCTAGGTCGGCCATCAGGCGTTCGGCATAGAGCGCCCAGCCTTCGCCGTGACCTGACGACCAGGATGCCAGTCGGCGCCAGCCGTTGAGCTCATCCTTGTTGTAGACCTGGGTGGCAACCTGAAGGTGGTGGCCAGGAACGCCCTCGTGATAGACGGTTGTGGTCTCGCGCCAGGTGTCGAACTCTTCGACGCCTTCGGGCACCGACCACCACATGCGACCGGGACGGCTGAAGTCGTCTGTTGGCCCGGTGTAGTAGATGCCCCCGTGCTTGGTAGGGGCGATCATGCACTCGAGGCGCTTGAGCGGGTCTGGAATATCGAAGTGGGTTCCGCTGAGCTTCTCGATTGCGGTGTCGCTGAGTCGCTGCATCCACTCTTGAAGCGCCTTGGTGCCGTGCAGCTTGCGCGATGCGTCATTGTTCAAGGCATCGATTGCCTCGAGCACGGATGCGCCCGGCTTGATCTCGTTTGCGACCGCGATCTGCTCTGCGGTCACCTCGGCGAGAATCTGCTTGCCCCACTCGTAGGTTTCGTCGAGGTCGATCTTGGCGCCCAAGAAGCGGCGGCTGAACAGTGCATAGCGCTCGCGGCCAATCGCGTCGACGTCGCTCGAGGCTGGCAGCAGGCTGTTCTTGAAGAAGTCGCCGAGTGCGCCGTATGCCGCGGTTGCCGATTCGGCCGCCTTGGCAAGGTCTGCCTTGAGCGACTCAGGAAGCTCGGCGTCGCCGGCCTTCGCTGCCGCTGCGAACTCGCGAAAGAATCCGTTTGCGGCGTTGATCTGTGCGGCCTGCTCGATGCCTCGCTCGACCTGACGGTGAGCCGGGGTGTCGTTAGCGTCGATGCCCTCCTGCAGCGATGCGATGTATCCGTTGACCGCGCCCTGCACGCCGTTCATTCGAGCGGCGAGGTTCTGCCAGTCGTGCTCGGTTGCGGTCGGCGAGAGGTCAAAGATATCGCGGATGCCCTGAAGCGGAGATGCGATCACATTGAGGTTGCGGCGGTAGAGCTTGGCATCGTGAATCTCTAGGCCAAGGTTGAGGTCTTCGCGCATTGCGTCGAGGGTAACCTCGTCAACCTTGTCGCGAACCGGGGCCGCGTTGAGCTGGGCGAGAACCTTGCGGGCCTCTTCTGCCTCACGCTCCTGCGCCTCGGGGGATACGTCGTCTAGCTTGTCTTCGCCACCGGGCTGGCCGATGTAGGTTGCGAAAGAAGGTGACATTTCGGCCATGCGCTGCAGCCAGGCATTGGCAATCTTGTCGATTTCAGATGGTTCACGCGTCATTGCATAAATCCTTTGGACTCAAGGGTTACCTCGGCTGCCCGAGGGCTTAGATGCGTTTAGCCTAACCGAGTCCTGGCAGACACGCCGCCTGCCATTGGCGACGACCGGGCACGATCGGACCGCGCAGTTGAGCCTGATTGCGCTGCCATGACGACACCGTCTTTTTCGAGCCCGTCGACGCCGCGGCAGCCTCGGCTGCCAACGCCGTCAAGACGGCGATGGCGGCGGCTAGTTGCTCTGGGCTCGGGTTGCCGCGCTCAACCTTGATGGCTTGCGCTAGCTGCTCTGCGGTGATTTCTTCGCTCATGGTTTGCCCGGCTTTACAGCGGAATGTTGCCGTGCTTCTTTGGCGGCATGTTCGAGCGCTTGGTGCGCAGGGCACGCATCGCCTTGATTACCGAGACTCGGGTTGCCGATGGCTCGATGATTCCATCGAGCTCTCCGCGCTCGGCTGCCAAGAACGGCGAGGCAACCTCGAAGGTGTACTTTGCCGCCAGCTTGGCGCGCACTGCGGCGACATCCTGGCCGGCTTCTTCGGCCTTCTTGATTTCGTCGCGAAACAGAATGTTTACGGCACCCTGACCACCCATGACGGCGATCTCGGCGGTTGGCCAAGCGAGGTTGATGTCTGCGCCGAGCTGCTTCGAGCCCATGACGATGTACGCTCCGCCGTATGCCTTGCGGGTGATGACGGTGACCAAAGGAACCGTTGCCTCGGCGTATGCGTAGAGCAACTTGGCACCGCGGCGAATCACGCCAGCCCATTCCTGGTCGGTGCCGGGCAGGTAGCCCGGCACGTCAACGAGGGTCAAGATGGGAATCGAGAATGCGTCGCAGAACCGCACGAAGCGGGCGGCCTTTTCGCCGGCGTCGATGTTGAGGGTGCCGGCCATCTGCTGCGGCTGGTTGGCCACGATACCGACGCTTCTGCCGTCGACTCGAGCGAAGCCAATCAGGATGTTCGGGGCAAACAGGGGCTGCACCTCGAGGAATTCGCCGCCATCGACGACCGCCTCGATGATTCCGCGCATGTCGTACGGCTGGTTTGGCGAGTCGGGAATGAAGGTGTCTAGTTTGCGGTCTTCGTCGTTGACGTCGAGGTCGGCCTCTGTCTCGTAGTGAACGGTCTCGGCGAGGTTGTTCTCAGGCAGGTATGAAAGAAGCGCGCGGGCATAGTCGATCGCGTCATCCTCGTCGCTGGCAAGATAGTGCGCGACACCGGATGTCTCGTTGTGCGCGCGGGCGCCGCCGAGTTCTTCCATGCCGACCTTTTCGCCGGTCACGGCCTGAATCACGTCTGGGCCGGTTACGAACATGTTCGAGGTCTTGTCGACCATGATCACGAAATCGGTGAGAGCCGGCGAATAAACGGCACCACCCGCGGCTGGGCCCATGACGATCGAAATCTGCGGGATTACGCCCGATGCCATGGTGTTGCGCTTGAAGATTTCGCCGTACTTGCCGAGCGCGATTACGCCCTCTTGGATGCGCGCGCCACCCGAGTCGAGGATTCCGACGAGCGGCACACCGGTGGCGATGGCGAGGTCCATGATCTTGATGATCTTGTTGCCGGCGGTCTCGCCGAGCGAGCCACCGAAGATGGTGAAGTCTTGTGAGAACAGCGCAACCTGGCGGCCGTTGATGGTGCCAACGCCGGTGACTACGGCGTCGCCGTATGGGCGGTTCTTCTCCATGCCGAATGCGGTTGAGCGGTGGCGAACGAATTCGTCGAGCTCGACAAACGAACCCGGGTCGAGCAGCATCTCGATGCGCTCGCGGGCGGTCTTCTTGCCCTTGGCGTGCTGCTTGGCGATTGCCGCCTCACCGCTCGCATAGACGGCCTCGTGGTAGCGCTGACGCAGGTCGGCGATTTTGCCGGCGGTGGTCGAGAAGTCGATGGCGGGCTTTTCGTTTTCCGTGGTCATGCAAGCAACTTTAGTATCGGCATGCCTCTGTGCGGCTCAAGTAGAGTTGCCGCATGCAGTTTGAACGCAGCTCGGCGGTGGCCGCAAAGCTTGTTTATTTGGCGAGCACGGGCTCGACCAACACCGACCTGGTGCGCTGGGCCAGCGGTGCCGACTCGGGCGATTGGCCAGACTTCACTACCGTTGTTGCGGGAGAGCAGACCGAGGGCAAGGGTCGCTCTGGTCGCAAGTGGGTTTCGCCCGCCGGTTCGTCGCTCTCGGTTAGCGTTCTGCTCACCCCGCAGGGTTTGCCACTCACTTCTTTCGGCTGGTTTCCGCTGCTGGCTGGCCTGGCGATGAGCGAGACGGTTGCCGGTTTGATCGACCACGGTGCCGCTGTCGGCGCATCCGAGTCGCAAAAGGTCAGTGTCAAGTGGCCCAACGACGTGTTGGTTGGCGAACGCAAGATTTCGGGCATTCTGAGCGAGCTGCTGCCTAACCTGCGCGGGGTTGTGCTTGGCTCCGGCCTGAACCTGACCCAAACCCAGGATGAGCTGCCGATCGAGGCGGCCACCTCGCTCGCGATTGCCGGCGCCACCGAGACCGAGGTCGACGTCGTGCTGGCCAGGTACCTCACTAATCTCAAGCACTGGTATCTCAGGCTGGTCGAGGCCGGTGGCGACGCCGATGCGGCTGGGCTGCGCTTTGCCGTTGTGGCTGCCTGCGGTTCTATCGGTCGCCAGGTGCGGGTCATCTTGCCCGGCGAGCGCGAACTGCGCGGGCTCGCGACCAACATCGATGCCGCCGGTCGCCTGATTGTTGACGTCGCCGGTGTTCCAACCGAGGTTGCCGCGGGCGACATCGTTCACCTGAGGCACAATTAGCCTGTGAGCTTCGAACAAGAATTGCGCCTCGCGCGGCTGCGCGGGTCTTCGCTGCGGCTGACCCTGCCGGTTCTGTTGTTAGCGATTTTGGCCGCGGCCGAGACCTACTTGCTGCCCAAGTTCACAGAGACCTGGATGGTCAACACGAGCTATGCCGTCGGCGGCATCCTTGCTTTTTTCTTTTGGTTTTTGCCCGCACTCAGGTTCATAGGCTCTGGCGTCGACGTCACCACGGTGCGCGTTTCGATTCGCTCGGGCCTGTTTGGCAGGGTGCGCCAGTCGGTTGCGCTCGAAGACATCAAGGGGCTCGAGCGCTCGGGTGGTGTGATCACCCTGCAGCTGCGCGGACTCGAACCAGAGCTTCGCCTTCCGAGGCTGGCCAAGGCAAAAGTTGCGGCCGCCGAATTAGAGCGTCTTCTTGGGCGAAAATAGAAGCATGTCTAAACCTCGCGTCGGTGTTATCGGTGGCGGCCAGCTGGCCCGAATGATGGTGCCGCCGGCGCTGCACATGGGGCTCGACATCAAAGTCTTGGCCGAGGCCGCCGACTCTTCGGCAGCCATTGCGGCCACGCAGGTTGGCGACTACACCAAACTTGACGAGGTCTTGGAGTTTGCCAAGACCGTCGACGTGATCACTTTTGACCACGAGCACGTTCCACTCGCCGTGCTTCGTGCCGTCGAGGATGCCGGTTTTTCGGTGCAGCCGCCCTCGAAGGCTCTGGCCCTCGCCCAAAACAAACTTCACATGCGCGTGCGACTCACCGAGCTGGGGTTGCCGATGCCGGTTTGGCGCGAGATTCGCGACGCCGAAGCGCTCGATGAGTTCATCGCGGCAAACGGTGGCGTGGCGATTCTCAAGACCCCGATCGGTGGCTACGACGGCAAGGGCGTGCGCGTCGTGCGCTCGTCGGCCGACGCCGCCGACTGGCTGAGCGCCGATGGCCTCGCAAAGGCGGGCGGCAGTTTGCTCGCCGAAGAGAAGGTTGATTTCGTTCGCGAGCT
>CANGNR010000083.1 GCA_947455385.1 Microbacteriaceae bacterium | reverse complement strand
GGCCGCAACAACTCCTTGAGCATTCCGTTCTTTAACCACGCAGCCGAGTCGAGCGAAATCATCGCCTTCATCGTGCCGCGCTCATGGCGCAAGTGGTCGGTGATTAACCGGCTCGACCGCCACTTCGAGCTGGTGGCCGACCACGACCTTCAGATCGATTACGTCGATGTGGCTGGCGAGCGCCTGAGCGCCCAGAACATTTTGGCCACCTGCTTTCAGATCTGGCGGCGGCTTGAGCCAGGGCTCCTGCGCCCGCTGCTAAAGGTCACCGACCACGGCCTGGTCAAGCGGGTAAGCCCCGCCGATGCCGACATCGCCATCACGGTTTTCGGTTTCAACTGCGGTCGCGTGCGCACCGAGTTCGAGCGCGTGCCAAACACCACGCAGATGTTCCTGAGGCTCGAGCCCGCGCGCCGAGAGCGCATCCTGGCTGCCTTGCAAGGCGCAGACTTCGAGCGTTTTCACAGAAATACGGCATACACGCCGGCGCTTTCACTACAAGAAATCAACTACCTGTTGAACGAGCAGGTGCTGGGCGACCCGCACCTTGAAGAAAGAAACTAGATGAGCATGCAGGGTGGCCGCGGACGCGGTCGTGGAATGGGCCGTGGCGCTGGCGCCGAGAAGGGCCCAAAGGCCAGCTTCAAGCAGCTTTGGCCTTATCTAACCGAGAACAAGTCGGCGCTCTGGTTGGCGATCTTCTTGAGCATCGTCGGCGCGCTGGTAAACCTGGCCCAGCCGCTGGTGGTCGGGCAGATCATAAACAAGGTGCAGGCCAAGGATGACGTGACCCTCGTGGTTCTCGAACTCATCGCCATCATCATCTTGACCGCGCTATCGAGCGGCTTCATGTATTTCGTGCTCGCCAAGGCCGGCGAGGGCGTCGTGCTCTCGGCCCGCTCAAAGCTAGCCGCCAAGCTGCTGCGCCTGCCGATCGCCGAATACGACCTGCGTCGCACCGGCGACCTCGTCTCGCGAGTCGGTTCAGACACCACCCTGTTGCGCGCGGCACTCACCCAAGGCTTGGTAGACGCAGCGGGCGGCATTCTGATTTTCGTTGGCTCGGTAATTGCGATGGCGGTCATTGACCCAGTGCTGTTGCTGTTGACCCTCGGCATGGTTGCCATGGCCGTTGCCGCCATCGGCCTCACCGCCCGCCGAGTGCGCAGTGCAACCACCAAGGCCCAGGCCCGCGTCGGCGACATGTCGGCCGCCGTCGAGCGCGCACTTTCGGCGGTTCGCACCATTCGTGCCGCCCGTGCCGAAGACCGCGAGACCGCACACATTCAGCGCGAGGCCAAGGATGCCTACACCCAGGGCATCAAGATCGCCAAGATCAACGCCCTCGTCACCCCGATCGCCGGCATCGCGGCCAACGGCGCATTCATAGTGGTGCTCGGCGTAGGCGGCTACCGCGTCGCATCCGGCGCCTCGACCGTCGCCAACCTCGTCACGTTCATCCTGTTGATGTTCCTGATGATTCGCCCTGTCGGCCAGGCCTTCGGCGCATACTCGTCGGTGCAGAGCGCGCTCGGCGCGCTGGCCCGCATCCAGGAGATTTTGGTTCTGCCGGTCGAAGAGGCCGAAAAGCCCGCGACCACCCGCACAGCCGCCAACGACGTAGCCATCGAGTTCGACGCCGTCTCGTTCGGCTACGCGGCCCCGCCGGCCGAGGAGGGCGAGGCTCAGCAGGAGTCGCGCGAGGTTCTCGACGGCGTCTCGTTCAAGATTTCGCGCGGCACGCGAGTCGCGCTGGTCGGCCCATCCGGATCTGGCAAGTCGACCATCTTCTCGCTCATCGAGCGCTTCTATGAGCCCACATCCGGCCGCATTTTGCTCGACGGTCAGCCAGTCATCGAGTTCGGTCGCCAGCAGCTGCGCGAACAGATCGGCTACGTCGAACAGGATGCCCCGGTGCTCGCCGGCTCGCTGCGCGAAAACCTGCTGATCGGTCGCCCAGACGCAACCGATGAACAGTTGCGCGCGGTGCTCGAAGAAGTGAACCTCACCGATGTGCTCGAGCGCGACGCACGCGGCCTCGAGGCAGAGGTTGGCGAAAACGGCATCATGCTCTCGGGTGGCGAACGTCAGCGCCTCGCCATCGCGCGAGCCCTGCTGGCCGCTCCGCCGATTCTGCTGCTCGACGAATCGACCTCCTCGCTCGATGGTCTCAACGAACAACGGATGAAGGATGCCATCGACGCCGTTGCCAAGAACCGCACCATGTTCGTCATTGCCCACCGACTCAGCACCGTGGTCGACAGCGACCTCATCGTGGTGCTAGAGAATGGAAAGGTCCTGGGCATCGGCGACCACAAGCAACTCGTGAAAACCGTGCCCCTTTACAAAGAGTTGGCCGAAAGCCAGATGTTGGTCTAAATGAACCTTGCAGAGTTCGGGGTCGCAACGCAGCGCCTCACCGCCGAGAAGCTGGACGCCGCCGATTCGTTGGCGCACTTCAAGGCCAGGTTCCAAATCGGCGACCCAAACCTCTGCTACCTTGACGGCAACTCGCTCGGGCGCCTGCCGCTAGACACCGTGCGGCTCGTCAACGATTTCATGACCAACGAGTGGGGCAACGAACTCGTCGACGGATGGTCGCACTGGATCGACGAAGCGCAGCCAACCGGTGACCTGCTTGGTCGAGCAACCCTCGGCGCGGCAGCCGGCCAGGTGCTCGTCTGCGACACCACGAGCGTCAACTTCTTTCAGCTCTGCACCGCGGCCGTCGAGGCTCGCCCCGGTCGCAAGGCCGTCATCATTGACGCGGCGAACTTTCCGACCGACCGGTACATCCTCGCCGGCATCGCCGAGACTCACGGCCTCAACCTCGTCACGCTAGACAACGACGGCAGCGGCGGGCCTGGCTCGGTTGCCATCGAATCTGACTGCGAGCTCATCAGCCCAGAGGCCCTCGAACCTTTCTTGACCGAAGACGTTGCCCTGCTCACCCTGCAGGCGATTCACTATCGTTCGGGTGCCAGGCCTGAGATTCAGCGAATCACCGAACTTGCGCGCGCGAAGGGCATCCTGGTGGTTTGGGACTGCTCGCACGCAGTAGGCGCGATCGACCTGCAGCTCGATGCCTGGGGCGTTGACCTCGCCGTCGGTTGCACCTATAAATACGGCAACTCGGGCCCTGGCGCGCCAGCCTGGCTCTACGTCGCCAAGCGCATGCAGCAAGAGCTGCGTGCCCCGATTCAGGGCTGGTTCGCCCAGGATGCCCAGTTCGAGATGGGTCCGTTCTTCGACCCAGCCAAGTCGATTCGCCGCTTTCAGATTGCCAGCCCGAGCATCATGGGCCTGCGTTGCGTGCGCAGCGGCTTCGGCATGATCGAGGAGGCCGGCATCGCCAACATCGCCGCCAAGGCCGCCATTGGCACCGAGATGATGGTCGAGCTTTTCGATGCCTGGCTCGCTCCCCTCGGCTTCACCCTGATGACGCCGCGCGATGCCAACCGCCACGGTGGGCACATCACCGTTGGGCATCCCGAGGCCAAGCGCATCGCAACGGCCCTGCGCAAGTTTGCCAACGTGGTGCCTGACTACCGCACCCCAGACTCGATTCGCCTCGCTATTGCTCCCCTGCCGACTTCGTTCACCGAGGTCTGGGATGGCTTCGCGCGCATCCGTGATTCGGTGGCCAACAAGGAATACCTGCAGATTGAAGACAACGGAAGCCGAGTTACCTGATGACCGAGCAACACGACCGCGCGGTCACATACATTTCGTACCTCAAGGTCGACGAACTGCTCGAGCTGCAGCAGCCGCTGAGCGATGGCGAACACGACGAGATGCTGTTCATCGTCATTCACCAGACCTATGAGCTTTGGTTCAAGCAGATGCTGCACGAGACGGCCGCGCTGCAGACCGCGCTAGAGGCCGGTGACACCCACAGGGCGTTGGCGCTGCTTGGGCGCATCCGCACGATTATGAAGACCTGCGTTGCTCAGATCGACGTGCTCGAGACCATGACCCCGCTGCAGTTTCAGACCTTCAGGGGTCGCCTGCAGTCTTCGAGTGGCTTTCAGTCGGCGCAGTTTCGCGAGTTCGAGGCGGTGCTTGGCCGTCGTGACGCCGCCGGCGCCAACGCCGATAAGTCGAGCGGAATGGGCATGGCCGAGCACCTGATTCCGGGGTCCCCGGCTAGGGCTCGGGTCGAGGCGGCTATGAGTCGGCCGGCCCTGTGGGATAGCGCGCTGCGCTATTTGGCCGGCCGCGGCCACGCGGTGCCTCAGCGCCTGCTCGACCGCGACGTCTCCTCGGCCTACGCCGCCGACGAAGAGCTGCAGGATGTTCTGCTCGAGGTGCACCGCAACGACCCAGATGCCGCCGCGGTCTGCGAGCGTCTTGTCGACTTAGATGAAGGCCTGCAGGAGTGGCGTTATCGCCACGTCAAGATGGTCGAGCGCACCATCGGCCGCAAGATGGGAACCGGCGGCTCACCTGGCGTCGAGTACCTCGCCAGCACGCTCTTCCGCTCGGTCTTTCCCGACCTTTGGGCTATTCGCTCGCGCTTTTAGCTAGAACCGCCAGCTCGGCAACTTCCAGTTGAAGACCACCGAGAGCACTCGGAAGATGATGATGACGGCGGCGGTGACAGAGACCGCAACGACCGAGGCAACACCGAGCTGCTCGATGCCCCACATCATCCAGCCACCCGCGAAGGCAACCACCGCGTAAGGCTGGTAGTCGTTGACGGCTCGAGGAATCTCGTTGATCAGGATGTCGCGAATCACGCCACCGAAGGCCGCGGTGATGACACCCATGATTGCCGCAACCACCGGAGATTGCCCGCCATCCAGGGCGATTTGAGCGCCGAGGGTCGCGAACAGGCCGAGACCAATTGCATCTGGCCACTGCATCGCACGCGAGCTGAACTCGATGTGCCGCGCCTTGAAGAACAGCTGCGAGAGCACGCCGATGGCGATCATGATCCAGATCCACTCCTGGTGGGCCACCCAGAAGAAGGGGCGGCGATCCAACAGGATGTCGCGAAGCGTGCCACCGCCGAATGCGGTGACGAACGCGGTGAGCACAATGCCGAAAATGTCGAACTTTTTGCGGGCGGCCTCGATGATTCCGGATGCCGCGAAGGCCAGGGTTCCAACGGCCTCGAAGATTGTGAGGGCCGAGGTCAGGATGTCTGGCTGAACAGTGGCTGCCATTATCGCGATGCCGCGTCAACCACGTTCTTGACCAGCATTGCTCGGGTCATCGGCCCGACGCCGCCGGGGTTTGGTGAGAGGAAGCCGGCGACCTCCGCAACGCGGGGGTCGACGTCGCCAACGAGAGTCGCGCCGTCTGGGCCGTCGACGCGGGTAATGCCCACGTCGAGCACGGCGGCACCGGGCTTGATCCACTCGGGCTGC
>CANGNR010000082.1 GCA_947455385.1 Microbacteriaceae bacterium | reverse complement strand
TCGGCAGCGAAGGCATGGCCTCGAATTCGCGCTCGTTCGCGGTGATGCAGAACGCCTCGGCGCGCAGAAATGCGACCACCTCTGGGTCGAGTTCGCCAACCAGCGGACCCGGGTCAAAAAACAGTGCTGCTCCGTTGAGCGGGTTCGAGAGCAGCCAGTCGCCGAGCACCTTGCGCGAGCTCGGATAAACCATGTCGTAGCCGGCCAGATAGACGGCATCGGTTGGCCCGAGCTTGATTGAGGCCAGGTGCTCCGGGCTCCAGTAGGCCTCGGCACCCGAGTGGGTCACAAAGGTGCGCTCGCCGTTTGGCTCGACCATCGTGAAGCAGAATCCCAGGTCGCGGCCCGAGTAGGTGTGACCGCCGAACTCGATGCCCTCGGCCTTCATCTGGGCAAGCAGGGTCTGCGAGTGCGGGCCATCACCGTTCGAATCGGCGTGCACCACGTGCAGGCCCATCCGGGCTGCCGCCGACTCGATGTTGAAAACGCCGCCGATGACCTCGAGCGCCTCGGTTGCCAAGACGTCGCCGCCGGGCTCGGGCAGGGCAGGCACGAAGGCCATGATGTCAACCAGCGCGCTGCCGAAAGACACCATCCTGGTGAAGCGTTGCTCAGTCATGTTTGCGACCCCTGAAAGCCACGAGCCGCTCGGCCCGCTCGTTGAGTTCGAGTGTATTCGTGGTCAGCACGAACTCGCTTGCCCAATCCATCTGGCTCGACCAGCCACCACAGGCGGCAACCATGGATGCGCCGATCGCGGCGATGGTGTCTGAGTCTCCCCCGAGCTTCGCGCCCCAGAGAGCGGCCTGGTATGGGTCTTCGGGCGAGAGCGCGGCCAGGGCCACGGCGGTCACCACCGACTGCTCGCTATCGAGGCTCGTGCCCAGGTTGCCCTCGAGGTATTCGAGCCCGAAGTGCTCGCCGAGGGTGGCGAAGACCGCCGAGATTTCGCCAAAACCGGCGTCTCGCAGCCGAGCAAAGACGCTCTGCCCGAAGTCTGCGCCCATGAGCTCGGCCTGCAGTTCGGCAGCGATAAAACCCACGTTGAATGCGGTGTCGAGGTCGAAGCCGTCGAGCCCGGCCGAGATGACCACGGCCACAAAGGTGGCGGCAACGTTGGCCTGCCAAGAGTTGTGCGAGATGCGATTCACCGCGCGCACCTGATCGACTAAAAACTGCGCCTCGGTGGCCGGGATCACCGAGTTGATCAGCCCGACCGCGGGGATTCGCATCGATGCGCCATTAGTTGTGCCGGCCAGCGAGACGTTCGCGGCACCATCGGCAGCCACCAACTCGAGCGCGGCCTTGGTTGACGGCCCGAGAAGGTCGAGCGAGCCCTTGGCCCGCATGAGTGCCTCCCACTCGAGCAGGCTTGCGGCAAACGCATCCGAGTCGAATTCGCCGTCGTGGTCAATCAGGTGGTCGGCCAAAAGCAGCGCCTGATCGGTGTCGTCGGTGATTGTGCCGGCGGGCAAGTCGGGGCAGATTTCGTGATCGCTTGGGGCCTTCACAAAGACGCCGTCTGCCAAAAGCGCGGATGCGCGTTCGCGCGAAAGCAGCTGTGTTGGCATGCCCATTGCATCGCCAACAGCGAAGGCGCTGAGCACTCGCCGGGCTCTCTCGTGCTGATCCATTGGTTCAGATTAGTTGGTTAAAGCAACTCTCCCCCGCAGTAATCTGCGAGGGAGAGAAGTTGGTGACCCCAGCGGGATTCGAACCCGCGCTACTGCCGTGAGAGGGCAGCGTCCTAGGCCGCTAAACGATGGGGCCAAAGAAACAACCTCTCGATTATGCCACACTTTGGGGGTCGAGCGCCATCCGAGTTTTGGGCGACCCGAGCGCCTTGGCTCGGCTGCTCACGCCAACTCAGACCCGCGAAATAACGGTCAGCGCGCCTGGCACGAGCGTCGCGGTGACCGGCGCTCGCCCCGTTAGCTCGCCGTCGGCGCTGGTTGGCACGTCAGCCTCGAGGCTCACCACCTTGGCGCGCACTATCTCGACCGCCGGGTGCGAAACGTGTTCGCCGGTGTAAACCTTAGGAAAAACCTTGATTAGTTCGAGCCGCGAAATCTTGTGCACGATGAACAGATCTGCGAATCCGTCATCCACGGATGCTTCCGGCGCAATCAGCATGCCGCCGCCGTAAGCCGGCCCGTTGGCCACCGAGCAAAGCATCGCCTCGATCTCGCGAACCTTGCCGTCGATGGTCGCCCTGAACTGAATCGGCTTGAACACAGGCAGTTCGCGAACCATGGCGAGCTGATACTTGCTGGCTCCCCGCGGCCAACGCCAACCGTTTGCGCGGGCGTTCACGATCGAGTCGAAGCCCGCGGACACCGAGCCGAAGGTCCAAAAATCGCCGGTCGCGGCCTCGGCTCTGATTGCATCGACCATGCGGGTTGAGTCGAGCGACTCGAGAATGGCGCTGGCACCGGCGGCGGGGTCGCCGACGGGCATGCCAAGTGTTCTGGCGGAGTCATTGCCGGTGCCCGCGGCGATGATGCCGAGCGGCAGGCCGGTCTCGGCGGTCACATTCACGCCGAGGTGCATCATGCCGTCGCCGCCAATGACGACGAGGCAGTCGATCGAACCATCGGCGACGGCCCGCTCAGCGTTGGCGCGAGCCAGCGCGAAGCTCTGCCCGCTCAAATCGATGATCTCGTGCGCGCTGGCCCGCAGCACCCCGAGTGCAACCGCCGAGCCTGCGGCCCCGCGCCCGCCGCCTGAGCTCGGGTTGGCAACTACGCCGATGCGCGCCATGTTATCCCCCGCTCTAAATGCAAGACCGAGTGCCTTGCCTAGTCGCGGCGCAGAAGTTGTGCGTTGGCCGCCACGATGATGGTTGAGAGCGACATTAGCACCGCACCGATGGCCGGCGAGAGAACCAGACCGAGCGGCATGAATACTCCAGCGGCTAGCGGAATCGCCAAAACGTTGTAGCCGGCCGCCCAAAACAGGTTCTGACGCATCTTGCTTTGGCTGCGAGCGCTCAGCGCGAGGGCCTCCGAAACGGCCAGCGGGTCATCCTTGACGAGAATCAACCCTGCCGACTCGATTGCCACGTCGGTGCCCGCACCGATTGCGATGCCTACGTCGGCCTGAGCGAGGGCTGGAGCGTCATTCACGCCGTCACCCACCATGGCAACGACCGAACCATCGGCCTGCATTTGACGAACCAGATCGGCCTTGCCCTTGGGTAGCACCTCTGCGTAAATCTCGGTGATACCGAGCTCGAGGGCCACGGCCTGCGCAACCCCGGTTGCGTCACCGGTCACCAGGGCAACCCTGCGTCGCTGGTACTGCAGTTCGAGCACAGCCTGCTTCGAGGTCTCACGAATCTGGTCGCCGAGCTCGAGGTATCCAGCCAGCGCACCATCTATCAATACGTAAATCACGGTTCGACCCTGCTCGTTGGCGCTCGCCACCTTGACCAGGTCGGTAACGTCGATGTCGATGCGATTAGCCGTCAACGAAGCCGGCCCACCAACCAAAACCTGGCTGCCGCCCACTTTTGCCTCGACGCCCTGACCGGTCACCACGTTGAAACCGGTGGCCTTGGCGATCACCAGCGAGCGAGCCTTTGCCTCCTCGACGATGGCACGGGCAATCGAGTGCTCAGACTTCGCCTCGACGGCGGCGGCCAGTGCCAGCAGTTCATCCTTGGTGGTCAAGTTGCTGCCCGCGGCCAACCCGATGTTTAGCACGCCTCGTTTGCCGGTGGTGAGGGTTCCGGTCTTGTCAAAGATGACCACGTTCGCGTTGCGAGCCTGTTCAAAGGCGACCCGGTTGCGAATCAGGATGCCAGCCCGTGCGGCCTTCGTCGTCGTGATCGAGCTCACCAGCGGAATCGCCAAACCGAGTGCGTGAGGGCACGCGATGATCAGCACGGTCACGACTCGTTCGAGAATGTAGTCTGCGGTTTGCCCACCGACGAGCACCCAAACCACGGCGGTGACCACGGCAGACCCGAGGGCCACATAGAACAGCCACCCGGCCGCCCGGTCTGCAAGCCGCTGAACGCGCGACTTCGATGCCTGGGCATCTGCAACTAGGCGCATGATTCCCGAGAGCAGTGTGTCTGCGCCGACCGCCATCACTCGCACGGTGAGCGAGCCCTTGCCAAGCTCGGCCGAGGTCTCGTTGATTGTGCCGGCGATCACCTGGTCGCCGATGGTCTTGGCGACATCCGCGGATTCGCCGGTGATCATGGCTTCGTTGACGCGGCTTCGGCCAGAGATCACAACGCCGTCGGCGGGAATCGAAGCACCAGGTCTAATCAGCACCTCGTCGCCAGCCCTGAGCTCGCTAACCAACACCTTGCGGGTCAACTCCCCATCGACCACCTCGGCGGTCTCGGGCAGAAGTTTCGCCAGCTCGCCCAGCGCATTTTGGGCGCTCATCACCGAAGACATCTCGATCCAGTGGCCGAGCAGCATGATGGTGATCAGCGTCGCGAGCTCCCACCAGAAGTCCATACCGGGCATCGAGCCGGCCACGCGAGCGATCGTCACATAGAGGCTGTAGCCGAAGGCCACCACGAGCGCGAGCGAAATCAGCGCCATCATGCCCGGCTGCCTGCCCACGATTTCGTGGCGCGCGCTCTTCAAGAACACTCGGCCGCCAGTGAAAAACAACGCGGATGCGAACGCGGCCGGAATCAGGTAATCGAACGCGAACGGTGGCGTGTGAAACCCGAGCAGCGATTGAACCGTAGACGAGAAGACCACGGCCGGCAGCGTGAGCAAGAGCGACCACCAGAACTGGCGCTTGAACTGAGCGGGGTCGTGGTGGCTGTGGTCGTGGCCGGCATCCGCTTGTTCGTGTTCGTGGCTCATTTGGTTCCTCGATTGTTGTTCAGTTCAAAAAGCTTGAGCATCTCGGTGATGGCCTCGCCCTGCGAAGCGTCATCGCCGTGCATCATGTGAGTCACGTGGGTCTTCAGATGGTTCTCGACCAGAAGTTTATTCAGCGACCCGAGCGACTTTTGAATCGCGAGCGACTGGGTAATGATGTCCATGCAGTAGTCCTCGGACTCGATCATCTTTTGCAGGCCGCGCAGCTGGCCTTCGAGAATCTTGGCGCGGTGCAGAGCCCGCTTTTTGATGTCTGCTATCACGTTTTCATAATACCCCCAAGGGGTATTAGCCAAAGTATCCTCAAACCATGAAGATCACCAAGTATGGCCACGCCTGTCTCGTCGTCGAACAGGGCGAAAACCGCCTGATTGTCGACCCCGGTTTCTACACCGAAGACCTGCCAGAAGTGTCTAATGTGGCGGCCATCGTGATCACCCACCAGCACGACGACCACTGCTACGAGCCTCAGCTCGACCGTATTCTGGCCAACAACCCGGATGCCAAGATCTTCGGCCCAGACGAGGTCGTCAAGCG
>CANGNR010000081.1 GCA_947455385.1 Microbacteriaceae bacterium | reverse complement strand
CGCACCCCAATGCGCCCAGGGCCTCTTTCGAGTTCGAATCCGTACCAGCCGACCCAAGTTACAGCTATGTCGCGGCCTACGCTCTAAGTGGCGGCAACGACTACTACTTGGATCTGGGCAAAACCATAACCTTTCAAGCCGCCGACCCTCAAGGCGGTGAACCCTCCCCAGACACTTACCAGGAGGGTTTGAGCACAAGTTGGGATGGCTTGATTGCGGGTCAGCAGACCCAAAAAACCTTGACCGTGGCTTCCCTTTCTAAGGGTTCTGGGCAAGTGAGCGGAGTCCTCTACGACAGCTCTAATCAGGCGCTAGCGGGTGAAAGTCTGCTCCACTTTGAGACAGTCCGCGTGAATAATCGGGACTACCAGCGCGAGGGCACTCTCGAGACAAACAATGCCGGCGAATACTCGATAACTGGGATTCGAGTCGGTGCGAAGGTGACCTTGTCCCCGGCTGGAATGGACCCTGCCAATTGGGTCACTCAAAATTTCACGCTTACGGCTGCTGCTGCAAAGCGCACCCTGAACCTGTTCACGCGCAAGGTTGCTGGTGCGCCAATTCTGCAGAAGGCGCCTGAGGTTGTGGGTGTAGCCAAGGTTGCCAAGCAGCTGGTCGCATCGGCCGGAACCTGGTCTGCCAACCCTAGTGTGCGAGCCACGTTCAGTTGGTATCGGTGCGCTGCAGCCATCAAGACCTCAGTTAGTCGACTTCGGGTCGGCGTTGACAAATGTTCTCAGATCCAAGGTGCCAACAAGTCGACCTACCAGGTCAGCCGTTCAGATGTAGGCAAGTTCCTAACTGTGCTGGTTTCTGTGAAGAATAAGGTCGGAAACTCGACATCGGTCGCTAAGTCGACCGCAAAGGTGACGCCTTAGGCCGCAGGGTCGCCCGGCTCGGTAGCCTGTAGACATGCAGATAACCGAAATCCAGATTTCTGAAGACCTTCGCGGGGCGATTGTGGTGCCAGATGGCACTGGCCCGTGGCCATCGGTGGTTATGGTGCACGAGGTCTTTGGCATCGACGACAACATGCGCGCCCAGATGTTGCGCATGGCCGAAGCCGGATACGTCGTGCTAATGCCCGATCTCTATAGTCGTGGCGGCATGCGCAAGTGCCTAACCAGCACCTTTAGGGCGCTCGCCGCTGGCCAAGGGCAGGCGTTCGACGATATCGAGTTGGCTAAGAATCTAGTGAGATCGCGCCCCGACACCACCGACAAAGTGGGGGTGATTGGCTTCTGCATGGGCGGCGGGTTCGCGTTGCTGCTCGCCTCGCGTGGCTACGATGCCGCCAACCCGAATTACGGCATGCTGCCTAAAGACTTGGATGCCGTTTTGGCCGGCGCCTGCCCGATTATCGGCAACTACGGGGCGAAGGACTCGCAGCTCAAGGGCGCGAAGCAGAAGCTGGATGCGGCGGCTACCCGTGCCGGGGTCATCCACGATATAAAGGAGTACCCCGAGGCGGGTCACGCCTTCATGAACCCGAAGCAGGGTGGTGGGCCGCTCTTTGGAACGTTGCTCAAAGTCACGGGCGCCAAGCCTCACCCCGAGTCAGCAGCCGATGCCTGGCAGCGCATTGAGAAGTTTTTCGGCGAGCACCTTCAGACAACCTGATTAGATTTAACGCAGACAGCCCGCCCGAAAGAAGAGTGTTCGAATGACCAGCATCCCAGTGATTTCGCATTGGATCGATGGCGCGGAGTTTGTGAGCAAGTCAGGCCGCAACTCACCAGTTTTTGACCCCGCACTCGGCGTGCAGACCAAGAGCGTTGCGCTTGCTAACCAGGATGATATTCACGCAGCCATCGCCAGCGCAAAGGCGGCGTTTCCGGCTTGGCGCGACGCATCGCTCGCCCGCCGCCAGGCCGTCATGTTCAACTTTCGTGAGTTGCTAAACGCCCGCAAGGGCGAGCTAGCCGAGATCATCACCAGCGAGCACGGCAAGGTGCTTTCAGACGCACTCGGCGAGATTACTCGCGGCCAAGAGGTCGTCGAGTTCGCCACAAGCATTCCGCACCTGCTCAAGGGTTTCTACAGCGAGAACGTCTCGACCGGCGTCGATGTTTACAGCACCCGCCAGCCGCTCGGCGTGGTCGGCGTCATCAGCCCATTCAACTTTCCGGCCATGGTGCCAATGTGGTTCTTTCCGATCGCGCTCGCCGCGGGCAACTCGGTGATTCTCAAGCCATCCGAGAAAGACCCATCGGCAGCCATCTGGATGGCCAAGTTGCTCAAAGAGGCCGGTCTGCCCGACGGCGTTTTCACCGTGCTGAACGGTGACAAAGAGTCCGTGGATGGTTTGCTCACGCACCCCGACGTCGCCGCGATTTCGTTCGTCGGTTCTACCCCAATCGCCCAGTACGTCTATGAGACCGGCACGAAGCACGGCAAGCGCGTGCAGGCTCTCGGTGGCGCAAAGAACCACATGCTCGTGCTGCCAGACGCCGACCTCGACCTGGTTGCCGACTCGGCAATCAACGCCGGCTTTGGCTCGGCCGGTGAGCGCTGCATGGCGATCTCGGTCGTCGTTGCCGTCGAGCCCGTTGCCGACCGGCTGATCGAAAAGGTCGTGGCCCGCATGAGCAAGCTGCGCACCGGCGATGGTCGCCGCGGCTGCGACATGGGTCCGCTGGTCACCCAGCAGCACCGCGACAAGGTCGCCTCATACATCGAGATCGCAGAGCAGGATGGCGCCAAGGTAGTCGTCGATGGTCGCAACGGCGAATTCGACGGAGCCCCAGAGGGCTACTGGCTCGCGCCGACCCTCATCGACAACGTGCCAACCACCAGCAAGGTCTACACCGAAGAGATCTTTGGCCCGGTGCTCTCGATCGTTCGCGTCAAGAGCTACGACGAGGGCGTTGCGCTGATTAACAGCGGCGCATTCGGCAACGGCACCGCGATTTTCACCAACGACGGTGGTGCCGCTCGACGTTTTCAGAACGAGATCGAGGTTGGCATGATCGGCATCAACGTGCCGATTCCAGTGCCGGTTGCTTACTACTCGTTTGGCGGCTGGAAGAACTCGCTATTCGGTGACACCAAGGCCCACGGGGCTCAGGGCGTGCACTTCTTTACGCAGGAGAAGACGGTCACCAGCCGCTGGCTTGACCCCAGCCACGGCGGCATCAACCTAGGGTTTCCGCAGAACTAGCCCAAGAAGGGGCGAAGTTCAACCTTGCGGTTGCAGGCTCGCGAACCCTCGAATGCCAGCGTGCGGGCCGTCTCGAGGTCGTCGGCCTGAACGATCCAGAAGCCACTGAAGTTCTCGACGGCTGCGAAGAGCGGCTCGCCCGTCTCGAGGCCGGCGCCATCCCTGTTATCAATCACGGATGCGTTCTTCGGGGCTGCGAGCCCTCCAGCAAAAATGAGCTGGCCCTTTTCAGCCATGGCGTCGTTGAAGGCGTCGATGGCGACCATTTCTTCGGGGGTGCCTGGCTTGCCCAGGTCGTCGATTACCGAAATTAGAAACTTCATGCTGCTCCTTGTTAGGTGGCTCCGCGCTATTCGCGCTATCCGCGGTTAGGAATCGTGCGAGCGGCGGCTACCGCATCGCACCAACCAGCGTAGAGGCTCTCGCGCTGGTCTGCATCCATTCGCGGCTCAAAGGTTCTGTCGAGAATCCAGCGGTCGGTGATGCTGTCGATGCTCCAGAAGCCGGCTCCGGCACCCGCCAGGTGGGCGATGCCCAAGACGGTGCGCTCGAGGTCGAGTGGGCGAATCACGGAGATGCCGAGAATGTCTGCCTGAAACTGGCAGAGCAGGTTGTTCTGGGTGGCACCGCCGTCGACCTTGAGCTCTCGCACGTCGACGCCACCGGCGATCAGTTTGTCTAGGCAGTCGCGAGTCTGAAAGGCCATTGACTCGATGCCTGCGCGGGCGACATGGGCCGAGGTCGACTCGAGGGTCAGGCCGACGATGGCTGCCTTGACGTCTCTGTCCCAGTGGGGGTCGCAGAGACCGGCAAAGGCCGGCACCAGATAGACGCCTCCGCTATTGGGCACGCTCGCGGCAAGAGCCTCGACCTCGCTCGAACTCTTGAAGAGCTTGAGTTTGTCGCGCAGCCACTGTATGGTCTGACCGCTGTGAAACACCACGCCCTCGGCCTCGTAGGTTAGCTTGCCGCCCAGGTTCCAGGCCACCGAGCTCGACATGCCATCCATGATTTTTGGTGCTTCGCCAACGTTTACGGTCAGAACGCCCGCCGTGCCAAAGGTGTTCTTGGCGCTGCCTGGTTCGAGGCAGGCCTGGCCGAAGAGACCGGCCATCTGGTCACCGAGCATAGATGTGACCGGAATCGAACCCGTGAGCGTGCCCGGGAGCACGCCATGGGCGAGTTCGCCAAACTGATCGACGCTCTCGACGATTTCGGGCAGCAGCGAGAGCGGAATGTCGAGGATGCGGCAGAGTTCTTCGTCCCACTGGCCTCGCTCGATGTTGAGCAGTGCGGTGCGCGATGCCGCGCTCGGCTCAACGCGATGCGATTGGCCACCAGTTAGGTTCCAGAGCAGCCACACGTCGGGCGTGCCAATCGCAAGCTCGCCGCGCTCGGCTCGGTCTCGCGCACCTGGCACGTTGCGCAACAGCCAGGCGATCTTTGAGGCCGAGTAGTAGGCGTCGTTGCGCACGCCGGTGCGACGGCGAAACTCTTCGTCCAGCCCTCGCTCGGACCACTCGCGAACGATTCCCTCGGTCTGCTTCGACATCCACATGATGGCGTTATAGACGGGTTTGCCCGTGGCGCGGTCCCACATCACGATGGTCTCGCGGTGGGTGGTGACGCCAACCGCGGCGATGTCGTTGGCGGTGAGGTTCGCGGTCTTCATTGCATCCTCGATGCATGCGCGCGGGGCATCCCAGAGGTCGGCAGGGCTCAGTTCGACCCATCCCGGGTTCGGAAACTGGGCTTCGATTACACGGGATGCGTCTGCGACGGTGCGGCCGTCACGGTCGACAATCACCGCGCGGGCGCTGCTCGAGCCCTCGTCAATAGCGAGAATGTAGTTGCCGGTCAACGTCGACCTCCTCGGGTTTCTCTAACTAAATCTAAGCCGATACAGGAATGCGCAGGTGGTCGAGCCAGTGCTTGTAGCCGGCCACTTCTTGCTGCTGACGTGCCGCGTTCCAGCCGAGGTGGTCTCCTAGGATGGCGGCTGCGCGCTGTGTGCCCTCGAGGCCGTGACCGGTCTCGTATGAGAGCAAGACGCGGCGCGACATGACGTCGGCGAGGGTCTCGGCAAACTCGTGGTCAACCGCAAAGACCAACTCGGCGGCAACCGCTGCCGATCGTGGGTCGAAGCGCTCGCCGAGCTTGGGGTTTGCCACGATGAGGTCGAGAATCTGCTGGGCTCGGGTGCCATAGAGTGCCCAGAGTCGAGCCGAGGTGTCTGCCTCGACGACCTTGTTCTGTTTGAACTGCGACTCGAATGCCTTGATGTCAGCCGCCTGCGCGCCAGGAAAGTTGTCGTG
>CANGNR010000080.1 GCA_947455385.1 Microbacteriaceae bacterium | reverse complement strand
GGTCTCTCAGACAATCAGCGACCTGGCAGCCGACGACTCTCCAGTACAGGCCCTCATGAGCGCCTCGTTCATCCTTGGTGCTGTCTTCACGATGCTGGTTGCGGTCTATGCTCGCCCGTTCGCAATGCCCGGCCGAGTGGTCTTGGCAATCGCTTCGGTCGCCACCGTTGGGTTGACGGTTTTCACCACCCCGAGCCAGGTTGGGCACTCGGTACCTCACCGCATCTTTGCGATCATCTCGTTTGTTGCGATGTCGGGTTGGCCACTGTTCTCGTTCAAGCGCGATTCTTCTCGCCCGTGGGTGCTTAGGCCGGCCGGAGCAATCGTTTCGACGCTCGTCCTCGCAGCCATTTCGATCTCGTTCTTGCTGGTCTGGACCAACCCCGAGTTTCACTACTCGGGCGTTGCCGAGCGCATCCTGGTTGTTGCTCAGGCCGTGTTCTTGAGCGCCGCCGTGCTGATTGCACACGCTTCGTCTAAGTCAAGGGGCGCATAGCCGAGATGGGCGACTATCGCTGGGCAGTAATCGGTGCGGGCAAAATCGCGCGCACCATGGTTTCTGACATGCTCGGGGCTGGCATCGCTGTGACAGCGGTTGCCGCTCGAGACTTGGCGCGAGCACAGGCCTTCGCCACCGAGCTCGGGCTGGCCAAGGCTTATGACTCATACCAAGAAATCGTGGATGACCCCGAAGTCGACATCATCTATGTGGCGACTCCGCAGGCGATGCACCGCGATAACGCGCTGCTTGCCATTCGGGCCGGAAAGCACGTTTTGGTCGAAAAGTCGTTTGCACTGAATGCGATGCAGGCCGAAGAGGTTCGGCAAGCGGCTGTAGACGCCGGGGTGTTCGTTCAAGAGGCAATGTGGACTCGCTTCTTGCCAATGCACCTGCGTCTTGCCGAGATTCTCGACTCTGGCCTTATCGGGCGGCCGACTCGACTCGTTGTTGACTTCAGCCGCAAGTTTGAGGGCGAGCTTCGCGAGAGGCTGCGGCTGCCCGAGTTGGGTGCCGGGGCGCTGCTAGACATCGGCGTGTATCCGGTGGCCTTCGCCAACATGGTCTTTGGAGCGCCGAGCGCGATCAGCGCGAGCGGAACCCTCGACTCGCTCGGCGTCGATCTGGCCGCCACCGTCGAGTTCGGCTACGAAAGCGGCGCGACGGCCAAGTTTGAATACAGCATGCTCGAAGAGAAGGGCGTCGAGGCAACAATCGAGTGCGAGCGCGGGCGCATCGAGATTGCCACCCCTTGGTTCGAACAGACCACCTTTGAGGTGTTCGACGACAGTGGCGGTCTAATCGAGACCTATTCCGCGCGCGACTTCGCCGGCCGCGGCATGCAGTTTCAGGCGCTTGACCTCGAGCAGCGGCTCAGCGCAGGCCTGCGAGATTCCGAACTCATCCCGATGGCAGAGACGGTCGAAATCATGGGCATCATGGATGAAATCCGACGCCAAATCGGCGTGCGTTACCCCGGTGAATAGTTAGTCAAAAAGGGCTCTCGTCGACTCGATTTTGGCTAGTGTTAACCTGCACTTCAGGCCGTTCGAGCCTGACTCGCAGAGAGAAAAGTGAACTCCCAAGAAATCGCCATGGTTGCCGCAGCCTTCGCCGCCGCGCTGCTCGGCGCAGGTTGGCTGCTCACCAAGCGGGCTCGCAGGGCGATTCAAGACGTCGACTCTGGCAAGGCAAACGCAGTGCAAAACGAGATTCTCGGAATCGTCTTGGCCCTGGTTTCATACCTGTTGGCTGCAGCCCTAATCATCTTCGCTGGCCTCACCTGGTATGGCCAGGCAAGCTAGTTTTCGGCTCAATAAACGGTAACCGGGCCGCTCGCTTAGGCGTCGCAAAATAAACTAGAGGCAGCGCCAAAGGCGCTTTTGCCCTCACGGCATCCTGATTTGGAGACAATCTTGGCCAAAGACCACAAGTTTGGGTTTCGCACCCGTTCGCTGCACGCCGGTGCGGTGCCAGACTCGGCAGTAGGTGCCCGCGCGGTTCCGATCTACCAGACCACATCCTTTGTTTTTGAAAACACCAGGGATGCCGCTAATCTCTTTGCCCTGCAGAAGTACGGCAACATCTATAGCCGCATCGGCAACCCAACCGTGGCAGCGTTCGAAGAGCGCATCGCAAGCCTCGAGGGTGGTCTCGGCGCAGTTGCAACCGCGAGCGGTCAGTCGGCAGAGTTCATTGTGTTCGCAGCCCTCACCGGGGCCGGCGACCACATCGTGGCATCCTCGCGTCTCTATGGCGGCAGCGTGACCCAACTCGACGTAACCCTGCGTCGCTTCGGTGTTGACACCACCTTCGTCGCCGGTGACTCGATCGCCGACTTCGAGGCAGCGATTCAAGAGAACACCAAGTTGATCTTCGTTGAGCTCATTTCGAACCCTTCGAATAACGTCTCAGACATCGAGGCTTTGGCAGAGCTGGCGCACAAGCACCACATTCCGCTGGTCGTAGATGCCACCACGGCTACCCCATACCTCTGCCGCCCGATCGAGTTCGGCGCAGACATCGTGATTCACTCGGCAACCAAGTTCTTGGGCGGCCACGGCACGACCCTCGGCGGTGTCGTCGTCGATGCAGGTAACTTCCACTGGAACTCGGGCAAGTTTCCGACCTTCACTCAGCCGGTTCCGGCATACGGCGGTCTCGAGTGGTGGGGCAACTTTGGCGAGTACTCGTTCTTGACCAAGTTGCGCACCGAGCAGTTGCGCGACATCGGCCCAGCCTTGTCGCCATTCAGCGCCTTTCAACTGCTTCAGGGCGTCGAAACCCTTGCCCCGCGCATGCGTGAGCACGTTGCCAACGCCAAGGCTGTCGCTGAATGGCTCGAGGCCGACCCGCGCATCTCGTGGGTCTCGTATGCCGGGCTCAAGTCGCACCCAGACTTCAAGCTCTCGCAGAAGTACACCCCAGAAGGCCCAGGCGCGGTGTTCGCGTTTGGCATCGAGGGCGGCCGCAAGGTGGGCGAGAAGTTCATCAACTCGCTCAACCTGCTCAGCCACCTTGCCAACATCGGCGATGCCAAGTCGCTCGTGATTCACCCGGCTAGCACCACTCACCAGCAGCTCAACAGCGCGCAGCTGATCGAGGCTGGCGTGCCAGAAGACCTGGTTCGCATCAGCGTAGGCATCGAAGATGTCGAAGACATCATTTGGGATCTAGACAACGCACTAACCGAGGCAACTGGGAGGACCCGATGAGCGCCGAGTCAAACTGGGAGGGCCCAAGCGCCAAGGATCGCCTACGCATTCTTCAGGAGTCGCAGTCAATCGCAATCGTCGGCGCCTCGAACAATAAGGCCCGCGCTTCGTACTTCGTGGCTTCGTACCTAAAGACCTCGAGCCACTACAAGGTCTATTTCGTGAACCCAATGATCGACGAACTGCTCGGCGACCCCGTCTATAAGTCGCTCGCCGACCTGCCTGAGGTGCCAGACATCGTGGATGTATTCCGCAAGCCTTCAGACACCCCGGCGATTCTCGAAGAGGCCGCAAAGTTGGGCTCGAAGACCTTCTGGCTTCAGCTAGGTATCAGCAACGACGACCTGCCTCCATTGGCCGAAAAGCTGGGCATCCAGTTGGTGATGAACCGCTGCATCAAGATCGAGCACGCGCGATTCCACGGCGGGCTGCACCTCGCCGGATTCGACACCGGCGTGATCTCGGCAAAGCGAGCCAAGGCCGAATAGCGTCAAAGAAGAAGTGCGTCGAACGCCAAACTCACTTGTTGGGTTTGGCGTTTGGCATTTGGCAGGCGGGTGTGCCGCCCGGCAGTCGGTGCCTGAATCGCGCGACCAGCGAGTAGCCGATGCGACTAGCCCAAGCTAAGGCGGGGGTCATGAACAACCAGCCGATGAAGGTAAGCAACGGTTTGCGCTGAATGCGCAACAGCATGCAAAAGCATTCGTGTCCGCCATAGCGTCGGCCGTCCAAGACAAGCCAAACTCGCTCGCGGGCCTGCTGCTCGGTTAGTCGGAATCCGTGCAACTCGGTCAGCTGCCAGGCCAGAGCTCGAACCTTGGTCTTTGACTTTCGCTCCACATAGCGAGCCGCCGTAGTGCAGAAGCCGCAGTCTCCGTCGAAAATCAAAATAGCCATCAGTGCCTAGAGAAGCCGAGCGAATCGCTCGCCAATCAGGCGATAGCCCTCGGCGTTCGGGTGCAGCCCGTCGGGCATGAGGCCGTCATCCTCGCTCGAAAAAAGCTCGAGACCATTCAGATAGCGCAGGTTTGCGTCGCCTCGGCGTTCGACCACAGAATGCAAAATCTCGCGGATGCCCTCGAGCGTCAGCTCGCCGATCCAATCGAGGTCAGAAAACTCCGAGCCGCGAACCTTGCCATCGGCTCCCGGCCGCGACGGCCCGGGATTCTGCTCGTGTGCACCGCAGAAAATTGGCGAGATCAGCACAATCGGGGTGGTCGGGTGCTTTGCCCTAATCGCATCCAAGAACGAATGCACGGCAGGCACGAAAACGCGTTTGTGCATGTGACCGCCGTTGACCGTGTTGATTCCGACCTTTAGCGTGATGAGATCGGCGAGCAGGCTGGCGATGTATTCGGCGGCAAAGTGCTCGAGGTTCGCCGAACCGGCCAGGCCAAGACTCGTGAGTTCGAGCCCTAGCTTGCGCGCCGCAACCACGGGCCAAACCCCAATCGGCTCGTCGGCCTCCATGCAGTGGCTAATCGATGATCCGTAGTGAACCCAGCGAGGATGCGTTATCGGCGCAGCAGCCAGCGAGGCATCCGCGGTTAAGTCAACGATCTCGATGTTGCAGTTGTGCGGCAGCCACAGGTCCACGAGTCGTTCGCCTTCGGCCTCGCCGAGCACGAACCTGGCCACCGAGTCTTCGCCTGGCTCAACGCGGTCATTGCCGAGCGCATCCCAGATTCGACGGTTGCCGTTGCTGTGCCCAATTGTCTCGACCAGGTCGCCAGAGGTTAGCGTCACCCGGCTCGGGGGTGAGACAAAGCCGGTCTCTGGGTCTTCGTCGCGAGTCGAACGATAGGTGAGCGTGATCTCGGTTGCGGCGGTAATCAGCGCCAACCTGGCTCCGTTGGAGGTGTCTGCGACTTTTTGGGTCAGTGGGTCGACGTCGTGATACATCGCCAATCGAGCGGGCAAACGGTGCAGCGAGAGGCCGTGCTCACCGCGACCGACCTCGGCGATGCCGCGCAGGGCGCTGCGAATGAGTTCTTCGGTGGCCGGCTGCATCATTGCCCCTTTCGGCGTCGCGTGCATCCATTCTCGCCTAAGGTTGGGTTTACGGGCCGTTGTGCCCACTTAAGGAGGCCATCATGGCCGAGAAATCCCCGCAAAAGAACTCCGGCAAAACCGCTGCCGCCAAGAACCTCAAAGAGAAGCGCCTCGACAAGAAGGCCAAGGCCGCGGCCAAAGACAAGCGCACCGAATAGGGGCAACGCGAGGCACCTGAACCCTGCCTAGACTTAGGCCATGAAGATTGGCTCACGCAAGG
>CANGNR010000079.1 GCA_947455385.1 Microbacteriaceae bacterium | reverse complement strand
TCATAATCGTCCTCGGTTCGAGTTGAGCCGCCTAGGCGACCTTTGTCGGGCTAGCGGGATTTGAACCCACGACCCCTTGACCCCCAGTCAAGTGCGCTACCAAGCTGCGCTATAGCCCGTGTTGTTGCTCCCCTAGTTTAGCCAAGGCCACTAGTTGCGAAAGCGACTACTTGGTGCGCTTGCGCTTCTCTCGCACGCGCATGCCAATCTCGATCGGACTGCCTTCGAAACCGTAGGTCTCGCGCAGGCGACGCGTGATAAAGCGACGGTAACCCTCTTCGAGGAAGCCGGTGGTGAACAAGACGAACTTTGGTGGGCGCACCGAAACCTGGGTCGCAAAGAGGATGCGGGGCTGCTTGCCTCCGCGAACCGGGTGCGGGGTCTCCATGGTGAGTTCCTGGATGAAGGCGTTGAGCTTGCCGGTCTGAATGCGCATGTCCCATGAGTCGAGGGCCACTTCGAGGGCTGGAACCAGCTTCTCGAGGTGACGGCCGGTCTTTGCCGAGATGTTCACTCGCGGAGCCCAGGCAACGTGGCTCAGGTTCTGCTCAATCTCGCGCTCGAGGAGGTATCGACGGTCTTCGTCGAGCTCGTCCCACTTGTTGAAGGCGAGCACCAGTGCGCGACCAGACTCGAGGGCCATGTCGACGATGCGGATGTCGGCGTCAGAGATTGCCTCGGTGACGTCAAACAGGACGACGGCAACCTCGGCGCGCTCAAGAGCTGCCGCGGTGCGGAGCGAAGCGTAGAAATCAGCGCCTTGCGCAAGGCGGATGCGGCGGCGGATACCCGCGGTATCGACGAACCGCCAGGTCTTGCCACCGAGTTCGACCTGTTCGTCGATTGGATCGCGGGTGGTGCCGGCCAACTCGTTGACGACCACGCGCTCACTGCCGGCCGCCTTGTTAAGCAGCGAAGACTTGCCGACGTTTGGGCGGCCGATCAGTGCGATGCGGCGTGGTCCGCCGATTTCGCGCTTCGCAACCCGTGACTCCTCTGGCAGCGTCTTGAGTGCGGCGTCCAGAAGGTCGGCCACTCCCCTGCCGTGCAGAGCAGAAACCGGGTAAGGCTCGCCGAGGCCAAGCGACCAGAGCGCGGCGGCTTCGGGCTCGAGGCGCATGTCATCAATCTTGTTGGCGGCCAGCAGAACCGGCTTGCCTGAGGCGCGAAGCAACTTGACTACGCGCTCGTCGGTGGTGGTCGGGCCGACCAGCGCATCCACGACGAACAGAACCGAATCGGCCATTTCGATGGCGATCTCGGCCTGCAACGCGACAGAGCGGTCGATGCCCTTGGCGTCTGGCTCCCAGCCACCGGTGTCAACCAGGGTGAACTTTCGTTCGTTCCACTCGGCCTGATAAGAAACTCGGTCGCGGGTCACGCCAGGCTTGTCTTCGACCACCGCTTCGCGGCGACCAAGGATGCGGTTGACGAGCGCCGACTTGCCAACGTTTGGTCGGCCGACGATGGCCAACACGGGCAGGGCGGGCAGCAGGATCGGCTCATCCGAGTAGTCCCAGTCTGCCTCTAGAACTTCGAGGTCTTCAGACTCAAGGTCATACTCTTCAAGTCCGGCGCGAAGGGCGCGTGCGCGGGCCTCGGCGTCCTCGTCGGATACCTCGCTGATGCGCTGCAAGAATGCTGGATCGATCGGGTCGAAGTCTTGCTCGTCAGACATGGTGCCCCTAAATGGCTAGTTGGCGCGAAACCGCGCTGAGAACCGCCTGCACAGTTTGCGGCAGGTCGAGTTCGGTCGAATCTATGAGTTCGACGCCAACCGCTGGAGTAATAAAGTCAACGACTTTCAGGTCACTGGCGTCACGGTCGGTCACCTGCTTTGTGATTTGCTGCGAAGCTACCGAGAGCTCTGCCGACCGACGCTTAATTCTAACCGCTTCGTCGGCCGTTAGTAAGAGGCGAACCTGGGCATCGGGTGCGACGACGGTGGTGATGTCTCGGCCCTCGACCACGATTCCGGGGCGATTTTCGGCGGCGATGATGCCTCTAGTGAGTTGCTTCATGAAGGTTCGAACCTCTGGGATGCGCGCCACGTCTGAGACCGCCTCAGAAATCGCGCTCTCACGAATTGCCTCGGTCACATCGTCGGAGCCCACATGGACCCAGAAGTCATCGGGGTTGGTCGAGATGGAATAGTCGAAGTCGTCGAGGCGGGTGGCGAGGTCGTCTGGCTCGCTTCCGGTGGACTTGCTCCACCAGGCAAGCGCGCGGTATGCGGCTCCGGTGTCTAGGTAGCCGAATCCGAGCTCGCGGGCGGCCTGCTTGCTGACGCTCGACTTGCCAGAGCCAGCCGGCCCGTCAATGGCGATGACTGTTGTCATTAGCCCGCCAACCGCCAACCGCGGGCGACGAGCGCCTCTGCGAGAGCGACCTCGACCTTGGGCAGAACGTAGAGTTCGACGAGGCCAATCTGGGCACCCGGCGAGTGCTCGAGCTTTAGGTCTTCGAGGTTGATGCCGATCTCGCCGATCTCGGTGAGCAGTCGGGCTAGCTCGCCGGGCTTGTCGTCGATCAAGACGATGAGCTGCGAGTAGCTCGCGTTGCGGGCACCGTGCTTGCCCGGAATCGCTGCCACGCCCGCGTTGCCGGCAGCCATAAGCTCGCCCAGTTTGGCGAGCGAGCCTGGTGCGTCTAGATTATCCAGCGCCGAGACGGCCTCGACTAGGTCGCGCGAGAGCTTCTTGAGAATGCTCGCCACCTCGCCGCTGTTTGCGGCGAAGATCTGCAGCCAAAGCTTTGGGTCGCTCGCGGCGATGCGGGTGGTGTCGCGAAGACCAGCACCAGCGAGGGCCAGGTCGGAGGCCTCGGCGCCGACGAGTCGGCCGGCTAGCAGCGAGCTGACTAGCTGCGGCACGTGCGAGACCAGCGCAACCGCGCGGTCGTGGGCCTCAGGCGTGGTGCGAATCGGGGTTGCACCGAGGTCGAGCGCGAGCGCCTCAACCGCGGCGACAGCGGCAGGGTTCGCGCCTTCGTGAATTGCGAGCACCCAAGGCATAGTGAAGAAAAGGTCGGCACGGCCGCTGATGGCTCCGCCGCGCTCTCGGCCGGCCATCGGATGTGACCCGACATAGTTTTGCAGCGGCACACCAGCGGCGCGCAGCGACTCAAGAATCTCGCCCTTGACGCTGGCCACGTCGGTCACGATGGCCCGCGGCGATGCCGCGAGCTCGCGCTCTACCATCTCGGCCACCTGATCTGGCGGCACGCACACGACTATGAGTGCCGGTTCATCGTTGGCGGTTGCGGCACGGCCTGCCCCGTAGTCAACGGCGAGCGCGACGCTCGCCTTCGACTGGTCGGCCAGAACGACGTCAGCGCCGGCCTGGCGCAGGGCGAGTCCAATGCTTGTGCCTAGTAGCCCGGCGCCAACGATCTTGACGGTGCCGGTGGTGCGCAATTGGTTCACTGCGCGATGTCCAACCTGAGCGCCTTGGCTCCGCGGAGGTAGATGTGCTGAATCTCTTGGCGGCTCTTTGCCGTGTTGAAGTATGCCATCAGGCGAATCACTCGAGGCATTGCACCGGCGACGTCCATCTCGACGGCACACATCAGCGGCACATCGACGAGCCCGAGCTCGCGTGCCGCGAGCGCTGGAAACTCGCTGGTGACATCAGGGGTTGCGGTGAAAATGATCGAGACGAGTTGGTCGACTTCGATCTCGTTGGCGTGCAGGGTCTTGGCGAGCAGCTCGGCCGTTGACTTGAGCAGGTGCTCGCGCTCGTCGCTGTCTAGCTGAATCGCTCCGCGAACGGCTCTGATCATCGTGCTTGCCTCTTCTGTGCCTTACCGCCGTTCGACTTCGCGCCGCTCGGTTTTGCTGCACCGCCGGCCTTGCCAGCGGTTCTAACGTTCTTCTTTACTCCACCCTTGGCCGAGGCCTTGGTCGGTGCGGGGCGCGGCTTGCGCACCGGTTCACCCGATGCAGCCTTTAGCAACGCACCCATCTCAAGTTTATTCAGTTGGCGCGTGTGGCCAGGCTTGAGGCCGCCCAAGAAGATTGGCCCAAACTGCTTGCGAACCAGCTCGTGCACGGGGAATCCGATGTGCTCGAACATGCGTCGCACGATGCGGTTCTTGCCCGAGTGCAGCACAATCTCGACCAGGGTCTGGGTCTTGGTGTGGTCTACCAGGCGAGCACGGTCGGCCTGAATGAAGCCATCCTCGAGTTCGAAACCGGCCAGCAGCTGGTCGATCTCGGGGTTGCCCATTAGCCCGTTTACCTTGGCGAGGTAGGTCTTTTCGATGCCGAAACTAGGGTGGGCCAGCCGGTGCGCTAGGTCACCGTCGTTGGTCAAAAGTAATAGCCCTGAGGTCTCGACGTCGAGGCGGCCAATGTTGAACACGCGGTCATAGTCGACGACGAACTCGTTGAGGTCTGGGCGACCCTCTTCGTCGGCCATCGAACTGATGGTGCCGACCGGCTTGTTTAGCGCGAGGTAGATGCGGGTGGTGTCGAACTGCACGGGCACACCGCGCACGGTGACCTTGTCTACCGAGGTGTCGACTCGCGTGCCGAGCTCTTTCACGAGCTTGCCGTTGACCTTCACCTGGCCCTGCACGATGAGCTCTTCGCAGGCTCGACGCGAAGCGACGCCGGCATTGGCTAGCGCCTTTTGCAGTCGGATCGGGCCCGACTCTTGTTCTTCTGTCATTACCTAGTTCTCTTCGTATATGGTCTGCGCGTCTGGCAGATATGGGCTGATTTGCGGCAGTTCACTCAGCGAGTTAATGCCGAGCACCTCGAGCATGAGCTCGGTGGTGCCGTAGTTGATTGCGCCGGTCTCGCTGTCGGTATACAGCTCGGTGATTAGCCCGCGGCTTAGCAGGGTGCGCATCACGGTGTCGACGTTGACCCCACGTATCGAGGCTACCTGACCGCGCGAGATTGGCTGCTTATAAGCCACAACCGCGAGGGTCTCGAGGGCCGCCTGGCTTAGCTTGCTCGGGTTCTCGTTGCTCAAAAAAAGGCGCACCGCCCAGTCGAAGTCTTCGCGCACGAAAACTCGCCAACCGCCGCCGACTTCGCGAAGTTCAAAACCACGCGGATGAGGCTCGTCGTACTCTGCCTTTAGGGCAAGAACCGCCGTCTTGATTTCGTCGACGGGGGTGTCGAGTGCGGCTGCCAGCGCAACCACCGAAACCGGAACATCGGCCACCATCAAGACGGCCTCGACCGCTCCCCTGAGCTGTCGCGCCTCAAGTTCGGCGGGGGTCAGGTCATTCGTCATATTCGGCTCCAAGGGTGTCGAGTCGGTTTTCGTCAAAGTTGTCGTCGGCCCACTCGAGTGAGAGGTCGGCGAGCGGGCCATCCTGGGTGAAGTTAATCGCGGCCAGGCGATAGAGCTCGAGCACCGAGAGGAACCTGGCGATAACTATGGCGCGGTCGCGCACCTCAGCGATGATGTCGAAGAACGACACCTTGCGCTTGGCCCGCAGAATCGCAACGACCTCGCCGGCCTGCTCGCGAATGTTGACCTTCGAGACGTGCAGGTGGGTGAG
>CANGNR010000078.1 GCA_947455385.1 Microbacteriaceae bacterium | reverse complement strand
GTCGCCGATGCCGGTGGCGAAATCGACGGCGGCGAACTCCTGGTGAATCGTTCGGTTAGCGCAGACCGTTCGCGCGCCGCGATTGGCGGCAGGGCCGTGAGCGTTGGTCTGCTGGCCGACCTGGGCGAGCGTTTGGTCGTGGTGCACGGCCAGTCAGACCAATTGAGACTCAAGTCGGCATCGGCTCAGCGCGACGCCCTCGATCAGTTCGCGGGAGCTGCCATCGCAGACCTGCTGGTCGAGTATCGTGCGGCGTTCACAGCCTGGCGGTCGGCCGCCGCCGAACTCGCAGAGATCAGCGCGACCCTGCAGCAGCGCAACCAGGAGGCAGATCGCCTGAGGTTTGCGGTTGAGGAGCTGGAACTGGCCGACCCGCAGCAAGGGGAGTACCAAGAGCTAGCCGAAAAGGCCGACCGCCTGATTCACGAAGAGACGCTCCGCCAGGCCGCAAGCGCAGCGCACGAACTGATCTCATCCGATTCGAGCGATGGCGCCCAGGATGCCATCACGGCACTTGGCGTTGCCAGGCGTTCGCTCGAGTCTGCCGCCGCTTACGACCCAAAGCTCGGCGAATTTGCCGAGCAGCTGAGGCAAATCGGATTTGCTGCGAACAGCGTCGCTGCCGACATCTCGGCCTACCTGACCTCGCTCGAAGGAGACTCCTCGCGAGACCTCGAGGTGGTGCAGGAACGCAGGGCACTGCTGACCTCGCTGATTCGCAAGTACGCTGAAGACTACGAACAACTGCTCAGCTATCGCGCCGATGCCCAGGCTCGACTGCTCGAACTCGATTCGAGCGAATACCGCATCGAGCTGCTGGCCTCGACCGTGGCCGAGCACCACGAAGATGTGAACCGCCTGGCTTCGCTCATCACAGCCGAGCGAAAGACGGCGGCCACCGCCTTGGCCGAGGCAGTGAGTCGTGAGCTGGCATCCCTGGCAATGGCCGGTGCGACCTTGGTCGTTGAGGTCAAACCAACCGAGTTGAGCCAGCACGGTGCCGATGAGGTTTCGATCCTGCTTAGCTCGTATCCAGGTGCGGAGCCTCGACCGCTCGGCAAGGGCGCCAGCGGCGGCGAACTTTCGCGAATCATGCTCGCGCTCGAGGTTGTGTTGGCCCAGAGCGAATCCGCGCCAACGTTCATCTTCGATGAAGTCGACGCCGGAGTCGGTGGCGCCGCCGCCATCGAGGTTGGTCGCAGGCTTGCCAGACTCGCAAAGTCTGCCCAGGTGATCGTCGTAACCCACCTGGCCCAGGTGGCAGCATTTGCCAACAACCAGCTGGTGGTGAGCAAAAGCAGCGACGAAAGCTTCACGGTTAGTTCTGTGGTTAGAGTCGAGGGCGATGCCCGCCTGACCGAGCTCGCCAGAATGCTTTCGGGACTCGACGACTCCGCCTCAGCGCGCGAGCACGCGGCCGAGCTATTGCAACAGGCCACCGCCTAAATTTGGCTGCACCCAGCCGCATAACTTTTTTAGCGGCACGGCGGCTTTAATTCATGTCGCACCGAGTTGCCGACGGCTCGAATGGTAGGCTGTAATTCCATGGCAGACGCTCTGGGAACCGGCAAGACACGGCACATTTTCGTCACCGGAGGCGTCGCCTCCTCACTTGGCAAAGGCCTAACGGCCGCCAGTCTAGGTAACCTTCTTACCGCCCGCGGAGTCCGCGTTGTGATGCAGAAGCTTGACCCATATCTAAATGTTGACCCGGGCACAATGAACCCGTTTCAGCACGGCGAGGTCTTCGTAACCGAGGATGGCGCCGAGACCGACCTCGACATCGGCCACTACGAGCGTTTTCTCGAAATCGACCTCGCGCAGAGCGCAAACGTCACGACCGGCCAGGTCTATTCGGAGGTAATCACCCGCGAGCGTCGCGGCGACTACCTCGGCGACACTGTTCAGGTGATCCCTCACATCACCAACGAAATCAAGCGACGGATGCGCCTGCAGGCTCTCGAGTCTCCGGCGCCAGACGTGATTATCACCGAAATCGGTGGCACCGTTGGCGACATCGAATCGCAGCCGTTTATTGAGGCAGCTCGCCAGTTGCGCCACGACGTTGGCCGCGACAACGTGTTCTTCGTGCACGTCTCGCTGGTTCCGTACCTAGGCCCATCCGGTGAATTGAAGACCAAGCCGACCCAGCACTCGGTGGCCACTCTGCGCTCGCTCGGCATTCAGCCAGACGCGATCGTTTGCCGCTCTGATCGCCAGCTGCCAGATGGCATCAAGAACAAGATCGCCCTCATGTGCGACGTCGACATCAAGGCCGTCATCAACGCGGCAGATGCTGCCAGCATCTACGACATCCCGAAGGTTCTCAACGACCAGGGGCTCGACTCATACATCATAAAGGCCCTCGACCTGGAGGCAAACGAGGTCGACTGGAGCCGCTGGCAAGGTGTGCTCGACGCCGTTCATGACCCCAAGCACTCAGTGACCATCGGCCTGGTTGGCAAGTACATCGATCTGCCAGACGCCTACCTTTCTGTGACCGAGGCCCTGCGTGCCGGCGGTTTTGCCAACAAAACCAAGGTCAATCTCAAGTGGATCGCGTCGGATGACTGCGAGACCGAAGAGGGTGCAGAGGCCGCGCTTGCAGGCGTGGATGGCATTTGTGTTCCCGGCGGATTCGGTGTTCGCGGCATCGAGGGCAAGCTCGGCGCGCTCAAGTTTGCGCGCGAACGTCGCATCCCGGCCCTTGGTCTTTGTCTCGGACTTCAGTGCATGGTCATCGAGGCAGCTCGAAACCTGGCCGGTCTGGCCGGTGCTTCGTCGAGCGAGTTCGATGAGAACGCCGAACACCCGGTGATCGCAACCATGGCAGAGCAGGTCGACATTCTCGCCGCCGGCGAAATGGGCGGCACGATGCGACTCGGTGTTTACACCGCAGCGCTTACCCCGGGCTCGATCGTTGCCGAGGTATACGGTTCGAACACGAGCGAAGAGCGCCACCGCCACCGCTATGAGGTCAACAACAAGTTCCGCGAGCAGATTGCTGCGGCCGGCCTCGTGTTCTCGGGCACCTCGCCAGACGGACACCTCGTCGAATACGTCGAGTTGCCGCGCGAGGTTCACCCCTACTACGTTGGCACCCAGGCTCACCCAGAGTTCAAGTCACGCCCAACCAAGGCGCACCCGCTGTTCGACGGCTTGATCGTCGCCTCTTTGGCGCGAGCCGAAGCCAACCGCCTCTTTGCCGATGCCTAAAGACCAGCCCGTCGCTCACGACGTAGTTGCGAGCGAAGTTGTCTTTCAAGGCAAGATCTGGGACATCGCGAGGGAAACCTTCGAGTACCCCGGCGGTCAGCTCGTTCGGGAGTTCGTCAAGCACCCCGGTGCCGTCGCCATCATTGCCCTAAACGAGCGTGACGAAGTGCGGATGATTCGCCAATACCGTCATCCGGTTCGTGAAAATCTCTGGGAGATTCCTGCGGGGCTGCTAGATATGCCGGGTGAGAACCGGCTCGAGGCAGCCAAGCGTGAGCTGCTCGAAGAGACGAGCCTCGAAGCAGATACCTGGCAGCACCTGATCGACTTTTATACGACGCCGGGTGGCAACGACGAACTAATCTCGATCTTTCTGGCAACCGACCTGCGCGAGGTCGACTCGGGCTTCGAGCCCGAAGGCGAAGAGAGCGACATGCTCGTGGAGTGGGTGCCCCTGGCAGATGCCGTTCGATCGGTTCTGGCTAGCGATATCAAGAGCCCGAGCGCTGCGATAGGCCTGCAGGCTCTTGCCATCAAGCGCGGAATCTTGCTCGGCTAGGTAGCTATGGCCGCGCCACTCGAAACCCTGGTCAGCAACTACCTGCGTCACCTCACCATCGAGCGAGGGATGGCCAAAAACACCATCTCGGCCTATCGGCGCGATCTTGACCGTTACCTCGGTTATCTTGCAGAGGTTGGTGTGGAGTCGCTCGACCAGGTCAGCGAGCAGACCGTTGCCGACTTTGGCGAGCTGCTCAAGGCTAGGCACGGGCTCAAGTCGAGCAGTGCCGCGCGCATCCTCTCGGCGGTTCGAAGCTTTCACAAGTTCAACGTGATCGACGGTGTTGCCGAGCGTGACCCAGCCGCTCAGGTGAAGCCACCGAAAACGCCCCGAAACCTGCCCAAGGCCATCACCCTCGTCGAGGTAGAGCGTCTGCTCGAGGCCGCCGGCCCGGATGCCGACGACGAAGCGGCGATTGCTGCGGAACCAGTGCGACTCAGAGACCGAGCCCTGCTGGAGTTGCTGTACGCCACCGGAGCCCGAATCTCGGAGCTCATCAACCTAGACCTGGATGACCTGCTCGACCCCACCCTCGTGCGGTTGTTCGGCAAGGGGTCGAGGGAGCGCGTCGTGCCGGTCGGGCGCTATGCGCAGCGCGCGCTGGAGGCATACCTGGTGCGCACCCGACCGGGCCTCGCGCGACAGGGGCGCGGCACCCCGGCCGTCTTCTTGAACCAGCGCGGCGGGCGGCTCAGCCGTCAGAGCGCCTGGCAGATCATCGCCGACGCCGCCGCTGCGAGCGAACTGGCCGGCCGGGTCTCGCCGCACACCCTTCGCCACTCCTTCGCAACCCACTTGCTCGAGGGTGGGGCCGATGTGCGCGTGGTGCAAGAGTTGCTCGGACACGCATCCGTGGCAACCACCCAGATTTACACTTTGGTAACTGTTGACGCGTTGCGCGAGGTCTATGCGACCGCACATCCGCGCGCTCGGCGGTAGAGTATAGGCAGTCAGACTCGAGTGGGAGGTAGCGATGGCACAGGCAAACAGCCCCGCTAAAAAGTTTCCGGTTCCTAAGCCGTTGAAGCAGCATGGCCCTGCCCGAATCATCGCGATGTGCAACCAAAAGGGTGGCGTCGGCAAGACCACGACCACAATTAGCGTTGCCGGGGCGATGGCCGAGTATGGCCGCCGAGTTCTGCTTGTCGACTTCGACCCGCAGGGCGCACTCTCTGCCGGTCTCGGCATCAACGCGCACGAGGCTGACCACACGGTCTACGACCTCATGCTCGACCGCAACCTAGACCCGCACAAGGTCATTCAGAAGACCCGCATCGAGAACCTCGACGTGATTCCGGCCAACATCGAGCTCTCGGCAGCCGAGATGAAGCTGGTCAACGAAATCGCGCGCGAGAACATCCTCAAGAACATCCTGCGCAAGGTCTCTGGCGAATACGACCTGATCATGATCGACTGCCAGCCCTCGCTCGGCCTGCTCACCGTCAACGCGCTGACCGCGGCCGACGGCGTCATCATTCCGCTCGCCTGTGAGTTCTTCGCGCTTCGCGGCGTGGCGATTCTTGAAGAAATCATCAAGCGAGTGCAGGAGGGTCTGAACGTTACCCTGCAGCTCGACGGCGTGCTGGCGACCATGTACGACCCTCGCACCCTGCACTCCAAAGAGGTATTCGAGCGACTGCAGCAGGCGTTCGGCAAGAAAGTTTTCAACACCGTCATCAACAAGACCGTGAAGTTCCCCGACTCGTCTGTCGCTAGCGAGCCGATCACCACGTTTGCGCCAACATCTCAGGCAGCCGAGGCCTATCGCACCGTGGCTAGAGAGTTGGTTTCG
>CANGNR010000077.1 GCA_947455385.1 Microbacteriaceae bacterium | reverse complement strand
TGCTTGCGAACGTAGACCGGAGCGCCGTAGTGGTCGAGCGCCTTCTCGACCGCGATTACGGCTCTATCGACACCTGCACAATAACCGCGCGGAGCGGCGAGTAGCACTCTTTTGCCCCCGCTGTTTTGTCGGTCACTGGCGGTATTCTTGAAGTCAGTCATCCCAGTAATTCTAAGCGCGAGCCCGTGTGCTCGACGCCGTTAGGTCAGGCCATGAACGACGACGCTCCAGCGGTAGCCAATGGGCTCAGCAGCGAGCAAACTCCGTATTCCGTTCAGGTCTTCAACGACAAACTTGCCAGGGCTGTTAAGGGTTGGCCGACCGCCTGGGTCGAGGGCGAGCTCATCAAGTTCAAGCGCAACTTCAGTGGGCACGCGTATCCGGCGCTCAAAGACCTAAACGGCAGCGCCAGCCTCGAACTGACCATCTTTGCCGGGGTTCTCGAGCGAACTGCCGAAGACTTCGCCGACGGCGATCGTGTAGTCGTCTCGGGAGTCATGGACTACTACGTGCCGAGCGGCAAAATTTCGCTTCGCGTCTCATCGATTCGCAAGGTGGGTCTCGGCGACCTGCTGGCCAAGCTCGAGGCTCTTCGGGCCAAGCTCACCGCCGAGGGGCTAATCGACCCCTCGAAACGCAAGCCACTACCCTTCTTGCCGCGCAAGGTCGGCCTGATCACCGGCCAAGACTCAGACGCCGAGAAAGATGTGCTAACCAACGCGCGCCTTCGGTGGCCCGACGTGGACTTTCGGGTTATCAACACCCCGGTTCAGGGCGACGGCTGCCCACCAGCAGTGATCAAAGCCATCGCCGAGTTAGATGCAGACCCCGAGGTCGACGTCATCATCATCGCTCGCGGTGGCGGTGCATTTCTAGACCTCATCGGATTCAGCGACGAGGGCGTGCTGCGGGCTGCCGCGGCTGCAACTACGCCAATCGTCTCTGCCATCGGCCACGAGAACGACCGCCCGCTGCTCGATGACGTAGCCGACCTGCGAGCTTCAACACCCACGGATGCCGCCAAACGCGTGGTTCCCGACGTAATCGCCGAGCGCGCATCGATCGCAGAGGCGCTGCTCCGCATGAGCATTCGTGTCGGGCACTGGCTCGACACCCAGATCGCGACGATCGGGCAGCTGAAGAGCCGCCCCGTGCTGGCAAACCCATACGCGTTTCTGGACGACAGCCAGGAACGTCTAGAGCGCGGCCTCGACGAACTTCGCGGCACCCTCGTGGCCAAGGTCGATCGACTCGAAAACGAGCTCGCGCTCAAGTCACAGGCGTTGCGCAACCTGTCACCCCAAGGCACCCTAGATCGCGGCTACGCCGTTATTCGCGGAGTCGGCGGCGAAGTGCTGACAGACGCGTCAAAGGTGCCATCCAAGACCAAACTCAAGGTTCGTCTCGCCAAGGGCGAGCTGGCCGCAACCGCCGATTAAACTGGAGTCGAGATGACAGAGAAAAACGCAGCAGCCGAGATTGCAAAACTCAGCTACGAGCAGGCGCGTGACGCCCTGGCCAAGGTCGTTCAAGACCTCGAGGCTGGCTCTGTCACTCTTGAAGAAAGCATGAAGCTCTGGGAACGCGGCGAGGCTCTGGCGAAACACTGCCAGGAGCTACTAGCCGGCGCTCGCACCAAGATCGACAAGACCCTAAAGGCCGAATAGTTTGAGTGAAGACGCGGCAAAGCAGCGCCGAGCGCGCCAGACGCTCGTCAATCTCGTTTTGGCATTGGCGGCCTGCCTCGGTCTGGTGCTGGTGATCGTTCTGATCACCCCTCGAAGCGACGAAAACCTGATTCCGCACGTTGACTACCGCGCGATCGCAAAGACCACCGAAGAAGCAACCTCGCTGCCGATTCTCGCCCCCAAGCTAAAAGCCGGATGGTGGAGCAACTCAGCCAGATTTGACTCTGGTTCGGCCGACGGGGTCAAGTCTTGGTACGTCGGCTTTGTAGGCCCAAAGGGTGAGTACACCGGAATCACCCAGGCCTTCAACAGCAACCCGACCTGGGTCGCGATCAAACTTGTCGGCGACCTTCCAACTGAGCAGGTCAAGATCGGTGGCCGAACCTGGACCATCTACAAGAGTCAACAGACCAACAATCCACCCAAGACCATGGATTACGTTCTGTACACTTCGGTCACCACCGGCGAATCTGAACACGACGACGTGCTCGTCTATGGCACCGCCGGGCCTGACACGACTCGCAACTTTGCAAACCTAATCAGCAAGCAAATCGAAAGGGATTACAAGTGACCGAACACGCTCATCGCCCATCGACTCCTGCCGACGCTTGGCAGGCAATCAAGGATGGCAACGAACGCTTCGTCACGGGCAGCCCAGCGCATCCCCGTCAAGACATCGACCGTCGTGAGTCGGTTGCCGAACAGCAGGCGCCATTTGCCGCGCTTTTTGGTTGCGCCGACTCGCGACTAAGCGCAGAGATCATCTTCGACGTGGGCCTGGGCGACCTGTTCGTTGTTCGCAACGCCGGGCAGGTGCTAGCCGAGACCATCCTTGGTTCGCTCGAATACGCAGTCGAGGTGCTAGGCGTTCCGCTGATTCTGATTCTCGGTCACGACGAATGCGGAGCTGTGCGAGCCACAATCAACGCAACCGAGGGCACCCTCAGCGCCGAGGGCGAGTTCATTCACGACCTAGTGGCGAGACTCACTCCGACCGTGACCAACTCGCAGGCCGCCGGGCGCATCCTGATTGATGAAATCACCGAAGATCACGTCAAAGACACCGTCGATGAACTGGTAAGCCGCTCTGGCGTGATTTCTAAGGCCATCGCAGCGGGTAAATTGGCTGTAGTAGGTGCCAACTATCGACTCTCGCTAGGCGAGATTCACCCGATCATCGTGGTCGGCGACGTCGCCTAGTCGGCGCAGACATAAAACCGGGCCCTAGCCCAAAGACGAAAGGTTCCGCCGTGGAATACCGCATCGAACACGACACCATGGGCGAAGTTAAAGTACCCGCAAACGCCCTCTACCGCGCCCAGACTCAGCGCGCAGTCGAGAACTTTCCGATCAGCGGAACCCCGCTCGAGCGCGCCCACATCGCCGCCCTGGCTCAAATCAAGAAGGCTGCCGCACTCGCCAATGCCTCGCTCGGTGTTCTAAACCAGGATGTCGCTAACGCCATCGCCTCTGCCGCCGACGCAGTCATTGCCGGCCACCACGACGGCGAGTTTCCGATCGACGTGTTTCAGACCGGCTCGGGTACCTCGTCGAACATGAACATGAACGAGGTGCTGGCGACCCTAGCCACCAACTCGCTAGGCAGCAACGTGCACCCAAACGACCACGTGAACGCATCGCAGTCATCCAACGACGTGTTTCCAACCTCGGTTCACCTAGCCGTGACTTCGGCCCTGATCAATGACCTCCTGCCGGCTCTAGACCACCTGGCGCGTGCGCTCGAAGATAAGGCTCAGCTCTGGAAGTCGGTCGTCAAGGCCGGTCGTACCCACCTGATGGACGCCACCCCGGTCACCCTCGGCCAAGAGTTCGGTGGCTACGCAGCTCAGATTCGCTATGCGATCGAGCGCGTCAACTCGACCATCGTTCGCGTTGCCGAGGTTCCACTCGGCGGCACCGCGGTTGGCACCGGCATCAACACCCCAAAGGGCTTTCCGCAGCAGGTCATTCAGCTGCTCGCCCAGCAGACTGGCCTGCCGGTCACCGAGGCCCGCGACCACTTCGAGGCCCAAGGCGCGCGCGACGCGCTAGTTGAGGCATCCGGCGCTCTTCGCGTCTTGGCAGTCAGCCTCACCAAGATCAACAACGACCTGCGATGGATGGGCTCGGGGCCAAACACCGGTCTCGGCGAACTGCACATTCCAGATCTGCAGCCTGGATCGTCAATCATGCCCGGCAAGGTGAACCCGGTGATTCCAGAGGCGAGCCTCATGGTCTGTGCCAGGGTTATCGGAAACGACGCAACCGTCGCCTGGGCCGGCGCATCCGGTTCCTTCGAATTGAACGTGGCGATTCCAGTCATGGGCAACGCACTGCTCGAGTCGATTCGTTTGCTGGCCAACTCGATGCGCCTTCTCGCCGACAAGACGGTTTCTGGCCTCGAGGCCAACGAGACCCGCGCTCGCGCGCTGGCCGAGTCGAGCCCATCTATCGTGACGCCGTTAAACAAGTACATCGGCTATGAGGCCGCCGCAAAGATTGCCAAGTACTCGGTTGCCAAGGGCATCACCGTGCGCGAGGCAACCATCGAACTCGGCTACGTCGACGGCGAGGTGCTCACGGTTGAGCAACTCGACAAGGCCCTCGATGTGCTCTCGATGACTCACCCCGGCGAGTAGCCCCAGCCAAGGCCGGCGGCCAACCAGAAACCGAGCAACAGGTATGGCCCCATGGCCAGAGTGCTGTCGAGGCGCAGGCGCCCCATCGATAACTTCAAAAGCAACACCAGACCGGCGCCGGCGAAGGCCGCCAGCAGGCCATAGAACGGTTGCTGCCAACCAAACCACGCGAGCAGCGGCAAGAGCGAGACCAGCAGTTTCACGTCTCCCATGCCGAGCATGCGCCTGATATTGAGCAGCAGCCCGACGGCGAATCCGCCGAACCCCCATGCTGCGCAAATCCAGAATCGAAGCCAATCCCCCTGCCAAGTCGCCGCGGCTGCCAGCGATGCAAAGGTCACGGCAATCGCCGGCACGGTGAGCTTGTTTGGCAGGCGTCGCTGCCGAATGTCTATGACCGTCAGCGGCACCGATGCTAGGGCGACGAACCCGAAACCGAGTAACGAAAAATCCACCCGAGAAAACTAGGTCTCGGGCGGATTTCTCGCAAAAGTTGTGAACAGCTAGTCGAGCAAGTCGGTGACCAGAGCCGCGATCGCCGAGCGCTCGCTGCGGGTCAACGTAATGTGACCGAACAAGCTCTGGCCCTTGAGCGCCTCGATAACCGATGCGATTCCGTCGTGGCGACCTACCCTTAGGTTGTCACGCTGAGCCACGTCGTGGGTGAGCACGACCTTGGAGTTCTGGCCGATGCGCGAGAGCACCGTCAGCAAGACGTTTCGTTCGAGCGACTGAGCCTCATCGACAATCACAAATGCGTCGTGCAGCGAACGACCACGGATGTGGGTCAGCGGCAGAACCTCGAGCAGCCCGCGATCGACAACGTGGTCGATGACCTCTTTGCTAACCAAGGCGCTGAGAGTGTCGAAGATCGCCTGGCCCCAAGGGTTCATCTTTTCGGCCTCGCTGCCAGGCAGGTAGCCGAGCTCTTGGCCGCCGACCGCAAAGATCGGACGGAACACGATGATCTTCTTGTGCTGGCGACGCTCGAGCACTGCTTCAAGAGCAGCACACAGGGCGAGCGCCGACTTGCCCGTGCCGGCGCGGCCGCCGAGCGAGACGATGCCGACATCAGAGTCGAGCAACAGATCGATGGCCAGGCGCTGTTCGGCCGAGCGACCGTGCACACCGAAGACGTCGCGGTCGCCGCGCACCAACTTGACCTCGCCCTTGCCGACGACGCGACCAAGCGCGTGACCACGTTCGCTCGAGATCACGAGCGTCGTGTTGAGCGGCAGATCCTTAACATCCTTGTGTTTGATGACCTCGGCGTCATA
>CANGNR010000076.1 GCA_947455385.1 Microbacteriaceae bacterium | reverse complement strand
GGAACCAAGTTTCACGTGATACGGGGCGAGGTGACTCTTGGCTGAGCAGGGGGAGCGGGACTTTGCCGTCGAGTTCTATTGGCGCATGCGAGAGGCCGTCACCGGCCGGCTTTCGCGTGACGCAAAGCGCCGGGCAGAGAAAAAGGCGAAGGCTACTTCGCAACCATTTGAGAGGGGGCGGGAGCCGATCTCGGCCGGCGACAGCCTCGATGGCCTCATAGCCGCTTTTCGCTGGGATGAGCAGCTCGGCGAAGCCGACCTGTTTGTGCGCTGGGGCGAGGTCGTGGGCGAGCTGAACGCCGCCGCCTCCGTGCCAGAAAAAATAGTCAACGGCACCCTCACTATTCGCTGCAAATCGACCGCCTGGGCGTCCCAGTTTCGACTAATCCAGGATGCGATTTTGGCGCGCATCCAAGCCGACTACCCGACCCTCGAAATTGGCGCGCTGAAGTTTCTCGGCCCCGACGCTCCCTCGTGGAAAAAGGGCTCAAGATCGGTGCCCGGCAGAGGCCCGCGAGACACCTACGGGTAGCAATTCGGACGCTTGTCGCTAGGCGAAAATAAGGATCCCATCTCGCCCGTAGCGAACGTGGCTACTTGCCAACAATGACGCGGATTTTAGGCTTGTGAACATGCGCGTAACATCCCCGAAAAATGTCGTGTTCGGCGGTAGAATTTAGGGGTTAGCCACCCCGAATATAAGTCGGCTCCCAGAGTCGTTTTTCATTGGGCCTAACCCAACCGAACAGGGAGTTCAAACTAAAAATGTCTACGCCAAATGAAAACTACAACGCCGGCAATATTCAGGTTCTCGAAGGCCTCGAAGCGGTGCGCAAGCGCCCCGGAATGTACATCGGTTCGACTGGCCCACGCGGCCTTCACCACCTCGTTTATGAGATCGTCGACAACTCTGTTGACGAGGCCCTAGCTGGCCACTGCGACACCATCTTTGTGACCATCACCAAGGATGGCTGGATTCGCGTAAAAGACAACGGTCGCGGCATCCCCGTTGACATGCACCCAGTAGAGAAGAAGCCGGCCGTCGAGGTCGTGCTCACCGTGCTGCACGCCGGCGGAAAGTTCGGCGGTGGCGGATACGCGGTTTCGGGTGGTCTTCACGGCGTTGGCGCATCCGTGGTTAACGCACTCTCGACCGACCTGCACGTAGAAGTTGCCCGCGAGGGCTTCCTGTGGACCCAGGAATACAAGATCGGTGTTCCGCAAGCGCCGCTCAAGAAGGGCGCAGCGGTTGACTACACCGGCACCACGATTCAGTTCTTGGCCAGCCCGGACATCTTCGAGACCGTCGAGTACGACTACGAAACCCTGCGCGCGCGGTTTCAGCAGATGGCTTTCTTGAACAAGGGCCTGCGCATTCACCTGACCGACGAGCGCAACGGCCGCACCGACGACTACAAGTATGACCGCGGCCTCATGGACTACGTCGAATACCTGAACAACTCGAAGAAGAGCGAGATCGTGCACAACGAGATCATCTCGTTTGAGTCTGAGACCAAGGAGAAGAACATGTCTCTCGAGGTCGCGATGCAGTGGACCAACGCATACACCGAGAGCGTGCACACCTACGCAAACACCATCAACACCCACGAGGGCGGAACCCACGAAGAGGGTTTCCGCGCGGCACTGACATCCTTGCTAAATAAGTACGCCAGGGCAACCAACCTGCTCAAAGAGAAGGATGAAAACCTCTCGGGCGACGACGTTCGCGAAGGCCTCACCGCGGTTATCTCGGTCAAGATCAGCGAACCGCAGTTTGAAGGCCAGACTAAGACCAAGCTGGGCAACACCGAGGTTAAGGCCTTTGTGCAGAAGGTCGTCAACGACCAGCTCGGCGACTGGCTCGACCGCAACCCCAATGCTGCGAAAGACATCATTCGCAAGGCGATTCAGGCAGCGGCCGCCCGCATGGCCGCGCGCAAAGCCCGCGAGGCGACTCGCCGCAAGGGTCTGCTCGAGTCGGGTGGCATGCCAGGCAAGCTTCGCGACTGCTCGAGCCGCGACCCAGAGCGCAGCGAGATCTTCATCGTCGAGGGTGACTCGGCCGGTGGTTCGGCCATGCGCGGCCGCAACCCAGAGACCCAGGCCATTCTGCCGCTGCGCGGAAAGATCCTCAACGTCGAAAAGGCCCGCCTCGACCGCATGCTCGCCAACACCGAGGTGCAGGCGCTGATCACCGCGTTCGGCACCGGCATCGGCGAGGACTTCGACATCTCTAAGGCCCGCTACCACAAGTGCGTTCTGATGGCAGATGCCGATGTCGATGGCCAGCACATCCGCACCCTTCTGTTGACCTTGCTTTATCGCCACATGAAGCCACTCATCGAGCACGGCTACGTCTACCTGGCGCAGCCGCCGCTGTATCGCCTCAAGTGGTCGAACGCCGCGCACGAATACGTCTACTCAGACGCAGAGCGTGACGAGAAGATCGCGAGCGGCACCGCCGCCGGCCGCAAGCTGCCAAAAGAGAACTCGATTCAGCGCTACAAGGGTCTCGGCGAGATGGACTACGACGAACTTTGGGAAACCACCATGGATCCAGACCGTCGAACCCTCTTGCAGGTGACCCTTTCGGATGCCGTCGAGGCCGACATGACCTTCTCGACCCTTATGGGCGACGACGTCGAAGCCCGCCGCACATTCATTCAGCAGAACGCATCTGACGTGCGTTTCTTGGACATCTAAGAACGCAAAGACTAGGAAACTCTCATGGCTGAAAACACTCCAGACCTAATCGACAACATCGAACAAGTCGACCTTCAGGTCGAAATGCAGCGAAGCTACCTCGACTACGCGATGAGCGTTATCGTCGGTCGCGCCCTGCCAGACGTTCGCGACGGCCTAAAGCCGGTGCACCGCCGCGTGCTCTATGCGATGTATGACGGCGGCTATCGCCCAGACAAGCAGTTCAGCAAGTGCTCGCGCGTTGTCGGCGACGTGATGGGTCAGTACCACCCGCACGGCGACGGCGCGATCTATGACACCCTGGTTCGCCTGGTTCAGGACTGGAACCTGCGCTACCCGCTAGTTTCTGGCCAGGGCAACTTTGGTTCGCCTGGCAACGACCCAGCAGCGGCCCCTCGATACACCGAGTGCCGCATGGCCCAACTCGCGCTCGAGATGGTTCGTGACATCGACGAAGACACCGTCGACTTTCAGGACAACTACGACGGCCGCACCCAAGAGCCGACCATCCTGCCTAGCCGCATCCCGAACCTGCTGATCAACGGCTCGATCGGTATCGCGGTCGGTATGGCAACCAACATTCCGCCGCACAACCTGCGCGAGGTGGCCGACGGAGCCCAGTGGTTCTTGGCCAACCCGAACGCGAGCGCCGAAGAGCTTCAGGCCGCGATGATCGAACGCATCAAGGGCCCAGACTTTCCCACCGGAGCAACCATCCTCGGTCGCAAGGGCATCGTCGATGCCTACACGACTGGTCGCGGCTCGATCACCATGCGCGCCGTCGTCAACGTCGAAGAGCTGCACAACCGTACGTGCCTCGTTGTCACCGAGCTGCCATATCAGGTGAACCCGGATAACCTCGCCCAGAAGATCGCCGAGCTCGTCAAAGAAGGCAAGCTCACCGGAATCGCCGACATCCGTGATGAGACCTCCGGCCGCACCGGCCAGCGACTCGTGATCGTGCTCAAGCGCGACGCCGTTGCCAAGGTCGTGCTCAACAACCTCTACAAGCACACCCAGCTGCAAGAGAACTTCGGCGCCAACATGCTCGCGCTGGTCGACGGAGTGCCGCGCACCCTCACCATCGACGCTTTCATTCGCCACTGGGTCGAGCACCAGGTTGAGGTCATCGTTCGCCGCACGCAGTTCCGCCTGCGCAAGGCCGAGGAGCGCGCCCACATTCTGCGCGGTTACCTCAAGGCCCTCGACCAGCTCGACGAGGTCATTCGCCGCATCCGCGCGAGCGCCTCGGCCGATGATGCGCGCGAAGACCTGATGGCCTTTCTCGACATCGACGATCTGCAGGCGCGTGCCATCCTTGCGATGCAGTTGCGTCAGCTTGCCGCCCTCGAAAGCAAGAAGATCGTGGATGAGGCCGCCGAGCTCGAGTCGCAGATCGTCGAGTTCAAGGCGATCATCGCCGACCCAGTGCGCCAGCGCAGAATCATCAGCGAGGAGCTGGCCGAGGTAGTTGAGCGCCACGGCGACGACCGTCGATCTGAGATTCTCACCAGTGGCGACGGCATCATGACCAGCGAAGACCTGATTCCGGTCGAAGAAATGGTCATCTCGCTCACCCGCGGTGGATACATCAAGCGCACCAGAAGCGATAACTACCGTTCGCAGCATCGCGGTGGCAAGGGCGTCAAGGGAGCATCGCTTCGCGCCGATGACGTGGTTGAGCACTTCTTTGTGACGACCACCCACCACTGGCTGTTGTTCTTCACCAACAAGGGCCGCGTCTATCGCGCCAAGGCATACGAGGTTCTCGAGGCCGGCCGCGACACCAAGGGCCAGCACGTCGCCAACCTGCTCGCGCTGCAGCCAGACGAGTCGATCGCTCAGGTTCTCGACATCGAGAACTACCAGGCAGCGCCATACCTGGTGCTCGCCACCCGCGACGGCCTGGTCAAGAAGACCGCGCTCGAGGCATACGACACCGCTCGCAGCGGCGGCATCATCGCCATCAAGTTGCGCGACGAAGACGAGCTGGTTTCGGCCATGCTCGTTTCGGAGTCTGACGACCTGCTGCTCGTTTCGCGCAAGGGAATGTCGATTCGCTTCTCGGCGGCCGACGACTCGATGCGCCCAATGGGCCGCGACACCTCCGGTGTCATCGGCATGCACTTCAGACAGGGCGACCAGCTGCTTTCGGCCAGCGTGATCAACGACGCGGATGACTCGTTCGTGTTCGTAGTCACCGAAGGCGGTTTCGCCAAGCGCACCGAGGTGGCACAGTACCGCCCGCAAAACCGCGGTGGTCTGGGCATCAAGGTGGCAAAGCTCGAAGAGAAGCGCGGCGATCTGGTTGGTGCCGAGATTGTCTCTGGCGACGACGAGGTGCTCGTGGTTCTGGCAAGCGGCAAGGTCGTTCGCTCGAGCGTCGCCGAGGTGCCGGCCAAGGGCAGAGACACCATGGGCGTGGTCTTCGCTCGCTTCGACGAGGATGACTCGATCCTCGGTCTCGCCAAGAACACCGAGCGCAACCTTCAGCAACAGGGAGTAATCTCTACTGATACGGGCGAAGTTGAGACCGTAGCCGACTCATCCGAGGTAATCGAAGGAGAAGCCGAATGAGTTTCGTTTCTAAGGTGAAGAGCTCTGCAAAAGAGAACCGTATGCAGACGGCCGCATCCAAGCAGGTTAAGCTCAAGCTCGTGCACATCGACTTTTGGTCGGCGATCAAGGTTGGCTTCACCGTGACCGTCGGCCTTGGCATCGCAACGATTGCAGGATTCATCTTCTTGTATCTGGTGCTCTCGGCAACCGGTTTGTTCGCCAGCATGAACGGCCTGCTGACCTCGGTCTTCGGCGCCGGTATCGACCTTTCGCTGCCGAGAGTGATCTCGTTTGGCGTTGGTCTGGCAATCTTCAACTGCCTGGTTGGCACCGTGCTCTCGGGCATCGGCGCCTTGGTTTTCAATCTGATTGGCCGCATTACCGGTGGTCTTTCAATCGGATTCACCAATAACTAAAAAACTCAGTTTGAG
>CANGNR010000075.1 GCA_947455385.1 Microbacteriaceae bacterium | reverse complement strand
TGCAGTTGATCCTAGCCAGGCCGTGAACCTCGGGTTCGAGTTGTCGGTCGCGGCCACGCTGGGGATTCTGGTCTTAGCGCCGGCACTCGCGGAGCGTTTTGCCAAGCGATTGCCGAGGTGGCTCGCCCTGGCGGCATCCGTGTCGGTAAGCGCCCAATTGCTGTGCACTCCGCTTCTGCTGGGCCTTCAGGGCGGAATACCTGTTTGGTCTCTGCTGGCAAACCTGTTAGCTGAGCCCATGGTTGCTCCGTCGACGATCCTTGGCATGCTGGCGGTGCTGCTCTCGATTCCGGCACCTCAGCTGGCGGCCAGCCTGTGCTGGGTTGCCTCGCTCTTTGCGGCATGGACGGCCAACGTGGCCGGTTTCTGTTCGAATCTCCCCATGCAGTTGATGCCCTGGCCGGCCGGTTTTGCTGGTCAAGTCGCCATTATGGGAGCGGTGTTCTCGGCGTGGTTGTTGCTGCGCAAGCGTCAATCGCTCGATGGCTTGGCTCTCGCTCGCGTTTCGGTGCTGGCTCCCGCGGGTTTGGTTCTGGCTCTGGTGCTTCCGGCGCTGATCGGTGTTCGGCATAATCTCGTTGCCACGCGCTGGCCGGCACGTGACTGGCAGATCGCGAACTGCGATGTCGGCCAGGGCGACGCTCTCGTTGTGCGGTCTCGAGAGCGAGTCATGGTCATCGACGTCGGGAGGGAGCCACAACCAATAAACGGGTGCCTCGACCAGCTCGGCATCCGGCGCATTGAGATCCTCGAGCTCACCCACTTCGATCTCGACCACGTCGGGGGAGAGGTCGGTGCTCTGGATGGTAGAACGGTCGATCAGGCTCTGCTCACATCGTTTGCCGACTCGCGACCGGGGGCCGACGAGGCACGGCGAGTTCTTGAGTCGGTGCGTATCCCTACCGAGCAAGTTGGCATCGGAGTCGCCGGTTCGCTGGGGGACTTCGAGTGGCGGGTAATCACCCCAACCATCGGCGCGAGCGAGGCCCAAGACTCGAACGACGGCTCAATTGGAATGCTCGTTGAATCGGATCAACTCTGCCTCGTGACCCTCGCAGACCTCGGAGCGGAAGGGCAGGAGCGCCTTCTCGCGAGCCGCTCATCCTGGTTCGATGAAGCCTGCAGAACAAAGCCGCTCGTGTTGAAGGTCGCGCACCACGGCTCGGCTAACCAGAGTGAGGCCTTCATTGATTGGCTGCGTCCGCAACTCGCGATCGTCTCGGTCGGTTTGAACAACCGTTACGGCCACCCGACCGACGCCTGCCTTCGCATGCTAGCTCGGGTTGGCGCTCAAATACTGCGAACAGACAGAATGGGTGGCATCGCTTTATCGATAACCGACCACAAGTTGGGCATCACCGTCGCGGGTCGCGGTTAGGCTTTCATGGTGAGCGATGTGACTATTGTCGATTGGCGCAGGGCAGCCCCCGCGCCGCTCGTACTCATCGTTGGGCCCGAGAACTACCTCGGCGATCAGGCAATCCGAGGCATCCGCGAAAAACTTCGTGCCGATGAACCAAACCTCGAGATCCACGAAATCCAGGCCGATGACTACACCCAGGGCGAGTTGTTGGCGCTGAGTTCGCCTTCGCTCTTTTCTGAGCCGAGACTGGTGGTCGTAAAGGCCCTAGAGAACGCCTCGGCGGCTTTCGTTGCCGATCTTCACGCGAGCCTCTCGCAACCGGTCTCTGACACGACCCTTGTTCTTCGCCACTCGGGTGCCGTGGGTCGGGCTAAGGGAATTCTCGACACGGTGCGCCAATTCGAACGGGTCGAGATCAAGTGCGAAGAGGTGTCCGTGGGGGAGCGCCCAAGCTTTATTCAGGCCCACTTTGCCAGCCAAGGTCGCAAAATCACCCAGGATGGCGTTCGCGCGCTGACCGACGCCTTTGCAGACGACTTGGTCGAGCTCGCCGCCGCCTGCGATCAGTTGTTGCAGGATGCGAGCGGCGATGTGAACGCTCAGATAGTCGACACCTACTTTGGCGGTCGGGTCGAAACCAACTCGTTCAAGGTTGTCGATGCCGCAATCGCTGGTCGAACCGGCGAGGCTTTGAGTCTGATGCGTCACGCTTTGTCTACCGGCTCTGACCCAATCGCAATCAACGCTGCCTTTGCGATGAAGATAAGGCAAATCGCCAAGGTCCTTGGCAATCGAAGTGCCAACCCGGCGGCCCTGGGCATGGCCCCATGGCAGATGAAGCAGGCGCTCAAGGCGGCAGGCGGATGGAACGACGATGGCCTCGCGCGAGTGATCGTTGCCATCGCAGATGCCGATTCTGCGGCGAAGGGTGGCGAACGCCAACCCGCCTATGCACTCGAACGCCTCATTCAGCTCGTGTGCTCGAGAGGCGAGGTCGCATGAAGCGCGCTCAGCTCGGGGCATTCTTCACGATCATTCTGATTGCTCTGACTCTCAGGCCACCGGTCGCCAGCGTTGGGCCTCTGCTCTCACAGATCTCTGCAAACCTGGGTCTCGGAGCAGTGGAGGTAGGCACGGTCACGGCTTTGCCGGTACTTTGCTTTGGCTTCGGAGCGTTCTTCGGGCCGTTCGTCGTGCGCAAGCTGGGCTTGCACCACGCGATGTTCTGGATTCTCCTTGCGCTGTTCGCGGCAACCCTGCTTCGGGGTGTCGACGGCTACCTGGCCCTGCTGGTTTCCTCCATAGTCATCGGCCTTGGAATTGCCGTGGCAAATGTGATCTTGCCAACCGTTATCAGAAGCGACTACCCCAATCTCGTCTCGAGTTTGACCGTCACCTACACAATGACGATGGCGGTCTCAGCCTCGGTCGCCGCCTCAATCGCGGTTCCAATCGCCTCAATCGCGGGTGGTTGGCGACCTTCGATGGCGCTATGGGCCATTCCGATGGCCGCCGCACTTCTCGTCTGGTTTCCGCACCTCAAGGGAAAAGAACCAGAGTTGCCTCAGTCGGTCGAGAAGGTGAGCTCAGATCGCCGTGCCGTGCTCGCAAGCCCAATCACCTGGTGGCTAGTGGCCTTCTTCGGCATCCAGTCGGCCGGTTTCTATGTTCTGTTGAACTGGCTCCCCAGCGTCTTGGTGAGCTACGGCCTTAGCGAATCAGCCGCCGGTGGAGTGCTGGGTCTGGCGACAATCATCGGGGTTCCCTTTGGTGTCTTGCTCGGACCTCTCTACCGTCGGTTGCGCAGTCTGTCTTGGCTCGCGGCCGGGCTATCGGTCTTTACTCTGGCTGGCTACACCATTCTGTGGCTAGCTCCAGGTTTGGCGACGGTCGGAGCGGTTGTCGCGGGCCTTGGCCAGGCATCGACCTTCCCGGTCTCGCTTTACTTGATTGGCACCAAGGCTACGAGCCAGGCTATGACCACGAGGCTCAGCGCGCTCGCTCAGGGCTGGGGATACCTTGTCGCCGCAATCGGCACTTTTGGTTTCGGCCTTCTGCACGATATCAGTTCATCCTGGGCACTTCCACTCGAAGTGATAGTTGCGCTAACCGCCCTGCAGCTGGCATCGGGCTTTTTCGTGGGGCGGCCCGGCCAGATTCAGGCTAAGTAATCCGGGCAAAAAAAGAACCCCCGCCTAGGCGAGGGTTCTCGAAGTTTTTCGCTTTAGAGCGAAGCGGCCTTCTTGGCAAGAGCCGACTTGCGGTTAGCAGCCTGGTTCTTGTGAATGACGCCCTTCGAAACGGCCTTGTCGAGCTTCTTGGATGCGACGGCGACTGCAGCGGCAGCCTTGGTCTTGTCTCCAGCAGCGACAGCCTCACGGGCAACGCGAACAGCGGACTTAACTTCGCTCTTCACGGCCTTGTTGCGCTCGGCAGCCTTAAGGTTGGTGCCAATGCGCTTGATCTGCGACTTGATGTTTGCCATGTTCCACTTTCGTTGGCGACCGCTCGCGCGAGCAATCGCAATGATTTTGGTTGGGGATCTGGATGGAGACACTCATCCGAATCGACTCCCAACTCTATCAGGCTAGTGTTTGGCAGGCAACCCAAAACTGGCGTGTGGCGGACATTCGCGAAGGTCGCGGTTTCGTCGGCGTGATGTGCGAAAATAGAACGATTCCGCTTCCAAACAATCCCGAGGTATTCCTTGTCGCCACGCGCCACGCGCCGTCTTGAGCCAGCCAAGACCGACCCCTCGCTGATTCGCAATTTCTGCATCATCGCGCACATCGACCACGGAAAGTCGACTCTCGCCGACCGAATGCTGCAACTAACCGGCGTCGTGGACGACCGCTCGATGCGAGCCCAATACCTCGACCGCATGGACATCGAGCGTGAGCGTGGCATCACCATTAAGTCTCAGGCCGTTCGTATGCCGTGGGAGGTCGACAAGCAGACCTACGCGCTGAACATGATCGACACCCCTGGCCACGTAGATTTCACATACGAGGTTTCGCGTTCGCTCGCGGCCTGCGAAGGTGCCGTTCTTCTCGTGGATGCCGCCCAGGGCATCGAGGCCCAGACGCTTGCCAACCTTTATCTCGCGATGGAAAACGATCTGCAGATCATCCCAGTTCTGAACAAGATCGACCTGCCTGCGGCCCAGCCAGAGAAGTACGCCGAGGAGCTCGCGAACCTAATCGGCGGCAACCCTGAAGACTGCCTGCGCGTCTCTGGCAAGACCGGTGTTGGCGTCGACGTTCTGCTCGACAAGATCGTTGCGACCGTGCCACACCCCGTCGGCAACCCGAACGCACCGGCTCGCGCCATGATCTTTGACTCGGTCTACGACTCTTATCGGGGCGTGGTCACTTACGTTCGAATGATTGACGGGCAGCTTGCGCCGCGAGAACGCATCCAGATGATGTCGACAAAGGCCGTGCACGAGCTGCTTGAGATCGGCGTCTCTTCGCCAGAGCCAGAGCCAACCAAGGGCCTGGGCGTCGGCGAAGTGGGCTATCTCATCACAGGCGTGAAAGACGTGCGACAGTCGAAGGTCGGTGACACGGTCACCGCCGCAATCAAGCCGGCAACCGAGGCTCTAAAGGGCTACGCCGACCCCAAGCCGATGGTCTTCTCGGGCGTTTATCCGATCGACGGCAGCGACTACCCGAACCTGCGCGAGGCGCTAGACAAGCTCAAGCTGAGCGATGCCGCCCTGGTCTATGAGCCAGAAACCTCGGTCGCCCTGGGCTTCGGCTTCCGTTGCGGGTTCCTTGGCCTGCTGCACCTCGAGATCGTCACCGAGCGCCTAGAGCGCGAGTTTGGCCTCGACCTCATTGCGACGGCGCCATCCGTGGTCTATGAAGTCACCATGGATGACGGCAAAGAGATCACCGTGACCAACCCGAGCGAGTACCCGACCGGCAAGGTCAAGAAGGTGCTCGAGCCGATGGTCAAGGCCACGATTCTGAGCCCCAAGGATTACGTTGGCGTGATCATGGAGCTTTGCCAGTCTCGTCGCGGAACCATGATTGACATGCAGTATCTTGGCGAAGACCGAGTTCAGCTGCGCTACAACCTGCCGCTCGCCGAGATCGTCTTTGACTTCTTCGACCAGCTCAAGAGCAAGACCCAGGGCTACGCATCCTTGGATTACGAAGAGTCGGGCCTCGCCGAGGGCGACCTCGTAAAGGTTGACTTGCTGCTGCAGGGCGAGCAGGTCGACGCATTCAGCGCCATCGTGCACAAAGACAAGGCCTACTCATACGGCGTGATGATCACCGGCAAGCTGCGCGAGTTGATTCCGCGCCAGCAGTTTGAGGTGCCAATTCAGGCCGCAATCGGCAGCCGCATCATCGCTCGCGAGTCGATTCGCGCGATGCGCAAAGACGTTTTGGCCAAGTGTTACGGCGGTGACATCAGCCGCAAGCGCAAGCTCCTCGAGAAGCAAAAAGAGGGCAAGAAGCGCATGAAGATGGTCGGCCGCGT
>CANGNR010000074.1 GCA_947455385.1 Microbacteriaceae bacterium | reverse complement strand
TGGCGACCCCGAGCAAGGTGGCCGAGGCATACGCCGAGTTCTTCAAGGGCATCGGCGTTGACGCCACCGAACTGCTCGGCGAGACCTTCGAGGCCGAGCACAACGAAGTTGTGATTCTCAAAGACATCGACTTCGTTTCGATCTGCGAGCACCACCTGTTGCCGTTCACCGGTCGAGCCCACGTTGCCTACTTGCCCAGCGAACGCGTTGTCGGCCTCGGGCGCATCGCCCGGGTAGTCGACACCATCGCATCCAGGCCGCAACTGCAAGAGAACCTCACCGCGCAGATCGCCGACGCCATCGAGGGCGGCCTCAACGCCCAGGGCGTCGTCGTGGTCGTCGAGGCAAAGCATCACTGCGTGATTTCGCGCGGAGCCAAGCAGGCCGAGGCCAACACTGTTTCGATGGCCGCCCGCGGATGCTATTCACAGCCCGTGAATCGCGCCGAAGTCATGGGCCTGATTCAGAAGTAGTGGCCGATGAACTTCAACCGTCCAAAGGTCATGGGTGTGCTCAATGTCACGCCAGACTCGTTTAGCGACGGCGGCAAGTTCGAAGAACTAGACGCGGCCCTAGACCACGCGCGAGTGCTTCAGATCGCAGGCGCAGACGTAATCGATGTCGGCGGCGAGAGCACCAGACCAGGCGCCGAGCGGGTTGGAACTGCCGAAGAGCAACGAAGGGTTTTGCCGGTCATCGCGGCGATAGTCGAACGGCTCGGTGCCACGGTGAGCATCGACACAATGAACGCCGAGACAGCCAGGGCGGCAGTGGCCGCCGGTGCAACCATCATCAACGACGTGTCGGGCGGCCTCGCCGACCCCGGCATGTTTGCGGTCGCCGCCGACACCGGCTGCGCCATCGTGATCTCGCACTGGCGCGGGTTTAGCAAGCAAATGGATTCGCTCAACGAGTACGCCGACATTGCCAAGGATGTCGCCTCGGAGCTAGATGCTCGGGTCGCCGCCGCCGTTGCCGCCGGCGTGAAGCGAGAGCAAATCATCATCGACCCAGGGCTCGGCTTTGCCAAAGACATGAAGCAAAACTGGCAGCTGGTGGCCCGCCTCGACGAGCTCGAACAACTCGGTCTACCGATTCTGGTTGGTGCTAGCCGCAAGCGATTCATCGCCGGCACCATCGAACCGGATGAACCCTCGGCAGCCAGCAACGAGAGACGCGACCTTGCCACCGCCGTGCTCACGGCCCTGCTTCTTCAGCGCAAACTGTGGGGCGTTAGAGTTCATAATGTGGTTGCCACGGTTGACGCCATCGAAATTGTTTCGGCCCTGCGGGCCGCAGAGGAGCACGAATAGATGCGACAAAAAATCAGCATCAAGGGCCTTCGGGTTTTCGCGCACCACGGCGTCTTCGACTTCGAACGACAAAACGGCCAAGACTTCTACATTGACGCGACCGTCTGGGTCGACGCATCCAAGGCGGTTTTTAACGACGACCTAGGCGGCACAGTTCACTACGGCGACCTCGCCAAGGCCATTGTCGACAACGTGAAGAGCCATCCGGTCGATTTGATCGAGACCCTCGCACAGAGGCTTCTTGACCTCGCGCTGAACTTCGGTGCCGGCAAGGTAGAAAAGGCCAAGATCACCGTGCACAAGCCAAATGCACCAATCGTCTATGACTTCGAAGACGTTTCGGTCACAGTCAAGGGCCGTCGCGAGGACCAATGAGCGAGGTCGTGCGCGCCATAATCGCACTTGGCGGAAACCTGGGTGACCGAAAGGCAACCATCACTTCGGCTATCAAGGCCATCCGTGATGTTCAGGGAATCAAGGTGCTCGACAAGTCGGGCATGGTCGAGTCGTTTGCCTTCACCGAGCAGGGACTCGACGAAACCGCGCCGCGCTACCTAAACGCCGTCATCGCCATCGAGACCAAGCTCAAGCCCAAAAAGCTGCTCGAAGAAATGCGCGCCATCGAAACCGCGCACGGCCGGGTGCGGCTATCAAAGTGGGGTTCGCGCACCCTAGACATCGACATCATCACCTACGGTTCACTGATCAAAGAGACCAAGTTGCTCACCCTGCCTCATCCTCGCGCGCACGAGCGAGCCTTCGTTTTGGTGCCCTGGGCGCAGATCGACCAGGATGCTGTGCTTCCCGGCCACGGCAAGATTGCAACTCTCGCCGACTCGCTCAAACACCAGGTCTGGGAGCTCGAGTGAAGCCAACCAGAATCCTCAATCTCATTTACATCGTCGTCTCGAGCCTCATCGTGACGGCGGTTTTGGTGCCGATGCTCATGAGTAACGGATACCCGTCGCCGGCAGTACCCGAGCGAAGCAACCTCACCCTCGGCGTGATGATTGTGGTGCTCGCGGCTCTCGGTTGGCCGCCGCTGCGCTACCGGCGCGAACTCGCCAAGAAGTTGGCCGACCCCTCGGCGAAGCATCCGCGCCGCCTTTCGCCGATGTTTGCCGTTCGGGTTCTGGCGCTAGCCAAGGCAAGCCAGATTTTCGGCGCTATCGTCTGCGGCGGAGTCGGCGGAGTGCTCATCGCGCAGCTCACCACGCCGGTTGGGCCTGGTGCGAGCTTCGGCAGAAACGTCATCGCTTGCGTTTTGGCGCTGCTGCTGACCGTAGTTGGCTACATCATCGAGCAGCTGCTGCGCATCAAGGATGACGCCGAGCCCGAAGACCCTGCCGCCAAGAAGCGCGCGCCAGCAAAGACTGAGGTCACCCCGGCATGACTATGCGAAGCGGCCGACTGAGCGTCGGCATCATTGGCGCTGGGCCAGTCGGTTCGGTGCTTGGCCAGGCCCTGGCCTCGGCTGGCCACAGGGTCGTCGGCGTTGCCACGACTTCGCCCGAAAACATCGAGCGGGCCCAGAGCCTGCTGCCCGACGTAGCGATCTTGCCCGTGCCAGAGCTGTTGGCCGAGGCCGACCTCGTGCTCCTTGCGATTCCCGCGGCCGAGCTCGCGCAGATCGTGCGCGGCCTCGCCGACGCCGCACTTTGGCGTGCCGGCCAACTTGTGGCCCACACCGCCGGCGAGTTTGGCTACTCGGTTTTGTCGCCGGCCACCGCGCTCGGTGCGATTCCGCTCGCGATTCATCCCGCGATGAGATTCACGGGCACGAGCATCGACCTCGCGCGCATTCGCGAGAGCTACTTTGCGGTGGCCGCGCCAAACGTTGCCCTGCCGATAGCCCAGGCCCTCGTGATCGAGATGGGCGCCGAGCCAATCGTCATCGAGGAGGCCGACCGTGCTTCGTACTTTGAGGCGATCTCGGTTGCCTCGGGCTTCTCGGCGCTGATCGTCAACCAGGCGATCGGGCTGCTCGCACAGGCAGGGGTCGCCAACCCGCACTCGGTGATTGCCCCCGTGATTCGCAGCTCTGTCGAGCAGGCTCTCGCCGAGGGGCACAGGCCGCTAGACCCGGATGAACTGGCGGGCGAGCTGTGACAAACCCGATGCAGACAATCGCCACCGCCGCCGAGATGACCGCGTTCGTCGATAAGGCGCACGCGAACGGCAAGACCGTTGCCTTCGTGCCAACCATGGGCGCACTGCACGCCGGCCACCTCTCGCTCGTGCACCTTGCTCGTTCGCTAGCCGACATCGTGGTCGTGAGCATCTTCGTCAACCCGCTGCAGTTTGGGGCCAACGAAGACTTCGACCGATACCCGCGCACCCTCGATGCCGACGCCACCAAGCTGGCCGAGGCGCGGGTCAACGTGCTGTTCGCCCCAACTGCCACCGAGGTTTATCCGCCAGACTCTCAACCGCGCCAACTAAAGGCGGGCGTCGCCGGCGCGCCCTTCGAGGGTGCGATTCGCCCCGGCCACTTTGACGGCATGCTCACGGTGGTCAACCGACTCTTTGATATCGTGACGCCAGACGTCGCGATCTTTGGTGCCAAAGACGCACAACAGGTGTTTCTCGTGAAGCAGATGGCGGCAAAGCTGCATCCGCGTTTAAAAATCGTTGAGGCGCCAACCGTGCGAGAGTTCGACGGCCTCGCGATGTCGAGCCGCAACCGATATCTGAACCCCAACGAGCGAGCCCTCGCCGCGCAAATTTCGCGAGCGCTAACGCGCTGCCAAGAAGTCGCGGATGCCCGCGGAACCGCCGCCCAGGCTGCCAAGCAGGCGGCCGCGGTGATCGCCGAAAAGCCAGCGATTAGACTTGAGTACCTGGCCCTGATCGACCCGAACACCTTCAAAGAGGTGCCGGCAACCTTCAAGGGTCAGTGCCTGGCCATCATCGCCGCCCGCATCGGCGAAACCAGGTTGATCGACAATCTTCGCATCGCCTTCTAGGAGCATCCGGCATGACCGAGACCCAGCAAAACGTCGAGGCCTTCGACGAATCTGACCTGCCCGAGCAGATGTCGGTTCGCCTAGCCAAGCGCGAGCGCCTCAACGCATCCGGCGATGCATACCCGGTTAGCCTGCCTATCACCCACACGATTCCTGAGGTTCGCGCCGCCTACCCAGACCTGGATGTCGACGTAGCGACCGGTGACCGAGTCGCGCTGGCCGGCCGAATCGTCTTCTTGCGCAACACCGGCAAGCTTTGCTTTGCCACGCTGCAGGCCGGCAACGGCGAGCGCCTTCAGGCCATGCTGAGCCTCGACAAGGTCGGCGAAGAGCGCCTCGAAGAGTGGAAGGAACTCGTCGACCTCGGCGACCACGTCTTTGTTGCCGGCGAGGTCATCACCTCGAAGCGCGGCGAGCTGAGCGTGCTGGCCGATGATTGGCGCATGGCCGCCAAGACCCTTCGCCCAATGCCAAACCAGCACAACGAGCTCGGTGAAGAGTTTCGCGTTCGCCACCGCTACCTCGACCTGATCGTTCGCGACCGCGCCCGCGAGGTCGTGCAGATTCGCGCCAAGGTTATGCAGTCGCTGCGCAAGACATTCGACGAGCGCGCGTTCACCGAGGTCGAGACCCCGATGCTGCAGACCATCCACGGTGGAGCTTCGGCCCGCCCGTTCAAGACTCACTCGAACGCCTTCGACACCGAGCTGTTTCTGCGAATCGCGCCAGAGTTGTTCCTGAAGCGTGCGGTTGTTGGCGGCATCGACCGCGTCTTCGAGATCAACCGCAACTTCAGAAACGAAGGTGCCGACCGCACCCACTCGCCAGAGTTCGCAATGCTCGAGGCATACGAGGCTTACGGCGACTACAACAGCATCGCCGACCTTACTCAGTCGTTGATTCAAAACGCAGCCATGGATGTCTTCGGCACGCACCAGGTCGAGCTCGAAGACGGCACCATCAATGACCTCGGTGGCAACTGGGATCGCATCTCGATGTTTGAGTCCCTTTCGGCGGCATCCGGGGTTGAAATCACGCCGGAGACCCCGATCGAAGAGCTGAAGAAGCTGGCCAAGTCGGTAGACATCGAGATCGAGCACCCGTTGCACGGCAAGTATGTCGAGGAGCTTTGGGAGCACTTCGTCAAGGGCGACCTCGTCAAGCCGACCTTTGTGATCGACTTTCCGGTCGACACCTCGCCGCTCACTCGCGACCACCGCAGCAAGGCGGGCGTCGTCGAGAAGTGGGACCTCTACATTCGCGGCTACGAGCAGGCCACCGGCTACTCCGAGCTGGTTGACCCGGTCATTCAGCGTGCGCGCTTTGTCGAGCAGGTCACTCTCGCTGCCGCCGGCGACCCCGAGGCAATGAAGCTCGACGAAGACTTCTTGAAGGCGCTCGAGTATGGCATGCCGCCGTCGGGTGGCATGGGCATGGGCATCGACCGCCTCCTTATGAGCCTCACCGGTCTCGGCATTCGCGAGACCATCATGTTCCCGTTGGTCAAGTAGAAGCGGCCGGTCGATGCAAGCGTTCTGGGATGCCCTGCTCTCGTTGGTTCCGCCGTTGGCGGTCGGCGGAGTCTTCTGGGTCATCATGCGTTCGATCCTGCGCGCCGACGCCACCGAGCGTCGCGTCTATGGCCAGATCGAGGCCGAGGAGCGCGC
>CANGNR010000073.1 GCA_947455385.1 Microbacteriaceae bacterium | reverse complement strand
TCGAGTTCACGGCCATTCCGTGGCCGGCTGTTCCCGCCGCGTGGCCGGTCTGGGCCAACGGAATCAGTGAGGCAATCGCAAACGCTGCCAGCATCCCCGCGCCGGTGAGGCCACGCACCCCGAGGGCGAGCAACGTGAGCACGGCGGCCACCGCCGCGTTCATCGCTAGCAGCTGCCCGAGCTGCACGCCAAGAACAAACTGGGTGAAGCCGGCTGCAAAGTTAGCGCCAAAGCCAACGTTCGCAACGAACATGTAAGTGAAGACCAAATACCCGAGACCACTGATGGCCCAGAGTGCCGAGAATGCCGAGGCAACATTGAGTGTGCGCTCGAGCAGCTTGTCTCGGTTAGGCAGTGCGAAAGCGGCGAACACCAGCGAGCCGATCGCAACCGCCATGGTGATTTCTTGGATGCCCCGCGCCACCGGTAATCCGAGTCGAATAAACGGACCCGGGTCGGCTAGCGCAAGAGGAGCGGCACCGCCACCGAAGATGAGCCCGAATGTCAGTGTCGCCAGTGCCGCGGCCAGCAAAGCAGCCAGCACGGCAATCGAACGACTCAGGGGTTTAGGCACTCATCCAGCCTACTTAAGCAAAAAGGCGCCGACCGAAGTCGACGCCCTCTTGTGAAACTTGAACTACTTAACAGCAGCCTTCAGCTTGCTTCCAGCCGAAACCTTGACGGTGTTGGCGGCTGCGATCTGAATGGTGGCGCCGGTCTGAGGGTTGCGACCGGTGCGAGCTGCACGGTGGCCCTTCTCAACCGAAAGCCAGCCTGGGATGGTGACCTTGTCGCCCTTGCCGACGGTTGCGGCAATCTGTGCGAACAGTGCGTCAACAACGCGGTTGACTGCTGCCTGGGACTCGCCGGTTGCTGCTGCAACTGCTGCTACGAGGTCGCCCTTGTTTAGAGTGTTAGCCATGTTGTCCTCCTGGACTTCTAGACGTATGTGACGGTCTGTCGATACAAAACTACAGCGATGTAGTTCCGCGTCAATGCTAGCCTCTCGGCGTGTTGAGGGGTTTATTTACAACGATTTTTTACGCAATTTGGGGCCAAATTCACCCGTCGGCGTAATCCGGGTCGGTTAAAGAGAAAACCGCCATCCATTTCGGATGACGGTCTGCTCGAAAAGTTGGTGATTACCAGGACGACTTGGTGATGCCTGGCAGCTCGCCCTTGTGAGCCATGTCACGAAAGCGAACACGCGAGACGCCGAACTTGGCGAGGTAACCGCGTGGACGACCATCGATAGCGTCGCGGCCGCGAACGCGAACCGGCGAAGCGTTGCGAGGAAGCTTCTGCAGGCCGATGCGGGCCTCTTCGCGCTGGGCGTCGGTCGAGGTTGGGTCGACGAGAGCCTTCTTCAGTGCGAGGCGCTTCTCTGCGTAACGCTCAACAACAACCTTGCGCTGCTCGTTACGAGCGATCTTGCTCTTCTTAGCCATGGATTAACGCTCCTCGCGGAATTCAACGTGCTGACGCACTACTGGGTCGTACTTCTTAAGAACGATGCGGTCTGGGTCGTTGCGGCGGTTCTTCTTGGTCACGTAGGTGAAACCAGTGCCGGCAGTCGACTTCAGCTTGATGATCGGACGAATGTCCTTGTCTTTCTTAGCCATTCGCTATTCCTTAGATCTTCTCGCCGCGGGCAAGCAGCTCGGCAACAACCGACTCGATGCCACGAACGTCGATTACCTTGATGCCGCGAGCGCTCACCTGAAGGGTCACGTTGCGACGCAGCGAAGGCACAAAGTAGGTCTTCTTCTGCACGTTTGGGTTAAAGCGACGCTTGGTCTTGTTCTGGGCGTGCGAAACTGCGTGGCCAAACTGAGGCCGCGTCTCGGTCACCTGGCAATAAGCTGCCATTTTGTCTCCTTCAGGGGCAAGCCTCATTCGGGCCATTTCTGGCGCACTTCGAAGGGCTTGTGTGAAAAGTTTGGTTGCACATGGCAACTGCTCAAGTTTAGGCGAGAATCGGCACCTTAAGCAAGTCCCGATTTTCGCGAAACCCGCATCCGTGTTGGTTAGGCGCTGGGCTGCGATGCCGCCGCGACGAGTCGGTCGCGTTCGGTGCGCGCGCTAATCGCCATTGCCATGAACACGAAGCCGACAATCATGCTCGGAAACGCTCCGAACAGAAGCAGCAGCACGAAGATGCCGAGCATGTTCACGACGGCAGGAACCGAGCTGGCGATCATGGGGCCGGCGGTGAAGTACAGAATCAGGAGCGGCAGGCTGGCAGCAGCAACCCAGCCAAAGATGAAGCCCAGCTTGCGAAACTTCTTGCGCCTGGTCTCGGCCGCCTGAGCCAAGATGCTGATGGATGCGAAGTCGACGCTATTGCTGCTCGATGCTTGGCTCGCCATTGGTTTCTCCCAGATTCGTTTTGCCTAGGATAGCCCGATTGTGGCGCAGAATGGCGATGCCCGTCAGAAGCAGCACGGCACCGGCGGCAAGCAGAATCGGCGCTGTGATGGAGTCCCACGTGACGAGCTGTAAGAAGAGTTGTGTCATCGGGGCGTTGTAATAGGTCGGCCCCTTCTGCGCGTGATCCCAGGCCTGGTTGACGTTGTAGAGGTAGGCGAGGCCGAGGAACCCGGCTAGTTCGAGAACCAGTAGCGACGAGGAAACACCGAATAGAACGCGTGCGTCTCGACGGCGGCGAGCGATGAACTCACCGATTGCCTCAGGCGACTCGTTGATTGCCTGGTCTTTGAGCCAGTCCTCGCGCTTGCGCAGCGCCAGGCCAACGCCCAACAGGGTAAAGGCCGCACCAATGAGCACGGGGCTCAAAAAGACCACCGAGTAGAGCAGTGGAAGGAGCACCGGTGTCCAGGGTGATTCGGCACCGCCGCGTCCGCCGAGCGGCAGCAGGCCAAAGACAACGAAGGGCGCCGCGATGGCCGAGAGGCCGAAGACCACACCGATGCGGCGCGCACGCCTGCGGTCGGCCTTTAGGTTTCGGGCGAGCTCGATGAGCAGTTCATCCATGATTAATTGCCTTTCTCGGTGGAGCAGTTTGAACAGGTGCCAAAGATGTCGATGGTGTGGCTGACCTGGCCGAAGCCGTGCTCTGCAGCGACCTGCGCCGCCCACTCTTCGACGCGATGCGCCTCGATCTCGACGGTTGCGCCGCACTTGCGGCAAATGAGGTGGTGATGGTGGTCGGTGCCGCAGGCGCGATAGAGCAGCTCGCCTTCGTTCGACTGCAGCGAGTCTGCCTCGCCCTGCTTGGCCAGGTCGGCAAGCGCGCGATACACGGTGGTCAGGCCGATGGTAGATCCGTGGTTGCGCAGCACGAGGTGCAACTGCTGAGCGCTCACGAACCCGATTGACTCGCCAAGCGCGTGCTTGACGGCGTCTTTTTGCCAGGTGTTTCGCGAACTCAATTGATTGCACCCTTCTTAACCCGCCCGATTAGCCAGCAGACGAGATAGATCGTGAACGAAATCGTCGTGATGAACGGGCTCACCGGCAGCGCAGCGCCGAGCGAGAGCATCATGCCACCAACCGCGGCGACCACCCCGAAGATCACGGCTAGAGCCGGGGCCAAGAACTGCGATCGGGTGACTCGAAGGGCCGCGGCGCCTGGAGTCACCAGCAGGCTTAGCACCAGCAGGGCGCCGACCACCTGAACGCCGATCGCAACCGCGATGCCGAGCGTGAGGGTGAAGAGCACCGAGAGCATGCGAACCGGCACGCCACGAGCCTCGGCCACGGCAGGGTCGAGCGACGCAAATAGCAGTCGGCGCCAGAACACCGAAAGCACGATCAACACGCATCCGCTCAAAATAAAGAGCACCGTCGAACGGCCATCGACCAGCGAAACAATCTGGCCGGTGAGCAGCCCAAACTTGCTTGCCGCCCGCCCGTGATAAAGCGAGAGCGCCAGAATTCCGACGCCCAAGCCGAACGGCATGAGCACCGCGGTGAGCGAGTTGCGTTCGCGCGGCTTGCCAGAGATGGCCCCGATGATGGCCGCGGCCACGAGCGACCCGACGATTGAGCCGAAGGTCACATCCATGCCAATCAGAAGCGCGATCGCCGCACCGGCAAACGAGAGCTCGCTGATTCCGTGCACGGCAAACGAGCTATCGCGGTGAATCACGAGGGTGCTAAGCAGGCCGCCAACCATGCCCAGCATCAGCGCAACAACCAAAGATGGCAAGACCCACAGCAACAGAGTGCCGTAATCGGTGAAGTCAAATAATGGCATTAGCTCCACACCTCATCTGGGTGGTGGTCGTGATTGTGCGTCCCGACCACGACGATGCGGCCCTGGTTTCGAACCACGTCGACCTGCGTCTCATAGAGCTCGCTGAGCACCTCGCTGCGAAAGACCTCGTCGGGGCTGCCAATCTTGAACTTGCCGTTGGCTAGGTAGAGCACGCGGTCGACCATGTCGAGCACTGGGTTCACGTCGTGGGTCACAAACAGCACGGCGCAGCGGTGGGCCTTGGCCTGCTGATAAATAAGCTCGCTCACTGCCTTCTGCTGTTGTAGGTCGAGCGCACTCAACGGCTCGTCGCACAGCAGCAACAGAGGGTCGCCGATAACCGCCTGAGCCACTCGCACGCGCTGCTGTTCGCCGCCGCTCAACGCACCGAAGGGCTGGTTGGCATAGTCGGCAACGCCGGTGGCGGCGAGAGCCGCCTCAATTTTTTTGCGCTCGGATGCCTTCGGCACGAAGACTCCGGCTCGGTGCCCGTTTAGGCCAAAGCGCACGAGGTCTTTGACCAGCACGACGCCAGCCTCGTCGGTGTTTCGCTGCTGCGGAATGTATCCGATTCGCGGGCTGCCGTGGTCTGCCTCCTCGTATGCAAAATAGACCTTGCCGGTCTTGAGTCGCAGCTGCCCGAGAATCGTGCGCAGCAGCGAGGTCTTGCCCGAGCCGTTCGAGCCGATAACGGCGATGAACTCGCCCGGCTTCACCTCGAGGTCGAGGTCGCTCCACAGGGTGCGCCCGTCTAGCTCGAGGGTCGCCCCTTTGATCTTCAGAATTTCTTTCACTTGGCCACCAATGCCGCTAGCTGTTTCAGGTAGTAGTTCATGCCATCCACGTATCCGTATGGCAGGTGCGCGTGCTTCATGTCTTGCGACTGGCTGCCCGGCACCATCTCGGTCTCGCTGAACTTCATCACGGTCACGCCGTGGGCGGCCGCGAACTTTTGCAGTTCGAGCAGCTGCGGGGTTGCCACCTGCACGTTGGCGGCAAAAATCTCCACGGTGCCTCGGGCCAGCAGTTGCTTGGCGTCGAGCATCTCTCTGGCCGAAAGCTCAACCCCGTTGGCCACCTTGTCGATGATGGACTTGGGCGTACCGTCGCCCCATCCGGCGTCTTCTAGCAGGTAGCTGCCTAGCCCTTCGGGAGCAAAGAAGAACGAGTTCGAGCAACCGTTCATTGGGCAAAAGCGAACCGGCAGTTTGTTGTAGTCGATCGGCGCTTTTTTCAGGTAGCTGATGTCTCGGGTGGCTCGGGCGGTGCGAATTTGGCCCTCGCGATATGCGATCTGGTCAAGCTGCTTGGTAAATCTCTTGTTGGCGTCTTCGAAGTCGGTCTTGGCCGATGGCGACAACCTTGTGTATGTCGCCGTTAGGCGATCCGCGGTTTTTTTAACCGCCGAGACGCTGAACCAGACGTGCGGGTTCGAGGTGTCGCGCTTCCAAGTCTTGACGTTGAACCAGTGGTCATCGGGCTGGCCGGCTGTCACGATCCGGTCGCTCTCGAAGTCGGCCGCATCCAGAAGCTGCTTCATAAAGCTGTCGTAGTCGGTGCCGGTGTAGATCGCGATGTCGGCCTGTTGCACCATGAGTCGCTGGCGCGCGCTCGGCTCAAACTCGTGCGGATCGATGTTGGGGTTGTCGAGCAGGCTTAGACCGCCGTAGACGTGGCCCTGGCTCACCGCGAGGGCAACTTCGTTCCAGATGGCGTTGCTCGAAACCAGGCGCAACACGTCGGGCTC
>CANGNR010000072.1 GCA_947455385.1 Microbacteriaceae bacterium | reverse complement strand
GATTAGCACATCCGCGTTGGTTCGAACCGCGATTTCGGTGGCCTCGAAGGCAACGGATGCGGGGTCTTGGCCCTCTGTCTTTGGTCGAACTAGCTGGGCTCCAGCGCGATCTGCCCAGGTAGCAACCTGGTCTACCGCAGCGGCTCTAAAGGTGTCAGCCGCACCGATGACGACGCTGGCCTTGCTCTCGGTGAGCCAGTTGGCCAGCTTGCCGATGGTGGTGGTCTTGCCTACGCCGTTGACGCCGACAACCAGGATGACGTAGGGCAGCGCACCGTCGCTGAGGTTGAGGGCTTTGTCTGGGCGTTCGAGGTTTTCGGCGATCAGGTCGATGAGGATCTGCTTGAGTTCAGTCTCGGTCTGCGCGCCGGACTTCTTAGCACGTTCGCGCACACCGGCGACGATGGCCTCGGATGCGTCGATGCCGAAGTCTGCCTGCAGCAGAGTGTCTTCGAGGTCGTCAAGATTGGCGACGTCAAACTTCACTCGGCTGAAGATGCTCTTGATGTTCTTGACGAACGAGCGCTTTGGCAGTTCCACGGCCTCTAGGGCTGGCTCAGGCTCCGGTTCTGGCTCACGCTCCGGTTCTGGCTCAGGTTCCGGTTCTGGCTCAGGCTCTGGCTCTGGCTCGGGCTCAGGCTCGACGGGAGCCACAAAAACGGGCTCCTCCTCCACTGGGGCCACTATTTCGGGCTCAACTGGGAGGTCGGTCTCCACTTCGGCCTCTAGAGCGGTAGTTTCCTCCACTTCGGGCTCTTGTTCAGGCTCGGGCTCAGGTTCCGGTTCCGGTTCCGGCTCAGGCTCGGGCTCAGGCTCGGGTTCTGGCTCGGGTTGCACCTCGACTACCGCGGGAGCGGCAGGTTCTGGCTGTGCAGGCTGCGGTTGCGCAGGCTCTGCAACAACTTGAGCCTCTTGCTCAACCGCTAGCGCTTCAACGGCATCCTCGCCCTTTTTCTTGCGCCAGAAAAGAAAGCCCACGACTAGGCCTTCGCGGTTTCTGGAATTCGCTGACCGACGACGGCAGAGACGCCATCACCGCGCATCGAGACGCCATACAGAGCATCGGCGATCTCCATAGTGCGCTTCTGGTGTGTGACGATAATCAACTGCGAGTTGGCCTTGAGCTCTCTGAAGATGGTCAACAGGCGGCCCAGGTTTGCGTCATCCAGCGCTGCCTCGACCTCGTCGAGAACGTAGAAGGGCGAAGGGCGAGCCTTAAAGATCGCGATGAGAAGTGCGACCGCAGCGAGCGAGCGCTCACCACCGGATAGCAGCGAGAGGCGTTCGATGCGCTTGCCGACCGGCTTCACGGTGACCTCGATTCCCGTGGTGAGCATGTTGTCGGGGTCGGTCAAGAAGATCGAGCCGGTGCCGCCGGGGAACAGCACGGGGAAGACGTGTTCGAATGCGCGACGGGTGTCTTCGAAGGCATCGGCGAAGATGACCTTCATGCGCTCGTCGAGGTCGGCGATGATCTGCAACAGGTCTTTGCGCGTCTCGGTGAGGTCGTTGAGCTGCTCGGTCAAGAACTTGTGGCGCTGCTCGAGTGCTGCGAACTCCTCGAGTGCCAGCGGGTTCACGGTTCCGAGGCGTTCGAGCAGTTGCTCTGAGTGGCGCAGGCGCTTGAGCTGCTCCTCGCGCACGAACGGCTTGGTGATCGGGGTGCCGTCATCGGCGACCTCACCGGTTTCGATTGGCAACTCTGGCCCATACTCTGCAACCAGGATGTCTTCTTCGAGCCCAAGCTCTTCGCCGGCCCGCACCACAAGGTTGCTGAGAGTGAGGCGCTTCTCGTGGTTGCCGAGTTCAAAGTCATGCACGGCCTGCGTCAGGGCGCTCAACTTGTTTTGAACGTCTGAGGTCTCACCGCGAAGGCGAATCAACTCGGCGGTTTGGCCGGCGCGCTCCCCCTCAATCTTGACCAGTTGGGCCTTGGCCTCAACCGAGTTGGCGGCAACCGCGTCTTGCACCGTGGGCAACACCTCTAGCACGCGCTTGGCTGCCGCGAGCTGCTTGGTCTGAGCGGCGGCAATTAGCTTGGCCTTCTCGAGCGCGTCTTGCGCCTCGGCAACCTGCGAGCGCAGGTTCTTGGCGCGCTCTGTTTCGACGCGAAGCCGCTCGACGGCAGCGCCTAGCTCGATGCGAATCTCGAGTTCGCGCTGGCGAACCTGCTCGAGAGTTTCGGCGAGCCCGTGGCGTTCATCCAGGTCTACGACCGGGCGCTCTTGGGCGATGAACGAGTCGTGCTTGGCGATGGACGCCGCCAGGTTGGCCTCGGCCTGAGGAATCTGGTCGGCTGCGGTCTGCGAAACTCGCTGCAGGCGCTCTACCTCGGCCGAAGCCGCTTCGGTTTGAACGCGCAAACGACCGAGCAACTCGGCGTTTTGGGCAAGGGTAGCGTCGTGGGCGTTCAAGGCGGCGAGGGCGTCTGCCGAGGACTGCTTGGCCTGAGTCTCGGTTGCCCTTGCTTCTGCAAGGTTCGAGCGAGTGGCCTCAATCAGGTCGCCGATTTCGCTGAGGCGGGCCTCGGCAGCATCGCGCTCGGCAACCAACTCGACTTTTGAAGGCTTGGATGCGCTGCCACCGCGGATGATGTTCTTCGTCAACACGTCACCGGCCGAGGTGATAACAACGCGCTCGGCGTTGGCAGTGTCTCTGAAGATCGACCTGGCAGCCTCGAGATCATCGACAATCAAAACCTGACCAAGGATGTCGAGCACGGCCTGAGGAGCCTCGACAACGCTGGCCGCAGACCTAGAACCCGATGGGGCGTCAAACTTTGGGGCGGCGCCGCGAGCATCGACGTCGGCGATCAACAATTCGACTCGACCGCCGTCGCTCGACTTGAGGTGCTCGAGGGCTTCGATGGCGCGGTCGCGGCTCTCTGCAACGACGGCGTCGGCGAGCGGGCCAAGCGCGGCTGCAATGGCTGCCTCGTAGCCCTTATGAATCTTGATGTGGCTGGCAACGAGGCCACGAATGCCGCGCAAGCCGGCCGCGGTGAGCGAACTCGAGCCATCCTTCTGGTCAAGGGTCAGGCTCAGCGCCGACCGCTTGGCCGCCAGTGCATCGCGCTCGCGCTCTGCCTGGTGCAACTGCTCGCGCAGGTCTTCGATCGAGGCGGCAGCGGCTGCCACGGAGGCCTGAGCGGCCTCGTATGCGGTTTCGAGCCCAGACTCTTGGCGGTCACCAACCGACTGCAGCTGGCTCTCAACCGCGGTGTACTCCGCGGCCTGCGCCTCTTGCCGCACGCGAGCTTCGGCCACGGCCGACTCCTGGCGCACGAGCTCTGCCTTGAGGCTCTCAAGTCGCGACTCCGCCACCGCGATCTCGTTGGCCAGCGCCGACTTTTCGAGGTCGTACTTCGAGATCAGCGAGTTCTGCTCGGCAACCTGGTTGTCAAACTTCTCAAGCGCATCGCGGGCCGCGTTGCGCTCACGCTCGGCGTCTTGCAGTGCGGCTCGCAGAGTCTCGACCAGCGCGGTCAACTCACCCGCCTGCGACTCGGCTGCGAGCGCTTCTGCCTCGATGGCAACCGGATCAACCTGCGCACCGACGACTGCCGCCTGACCCTCAATCAGGGCAAGGCGCTGGGTGGCAATCGAGAGCAGCGAACGCAGACGCTCGCTTACCGAGTCGAAACCAAATGAAAGCTGACGAGCCTGATCAAGCTCCGCCGAGACGGTTGCCGACTCAAGCTGGCGAATGCGCGCGGTGTTCTCTTCGAGCAGCTCCTGCAGAATGCTGCGCTCGGCTCGACGCTCGTTTTCGCCGCGGGTCGCGCGCTCTAGGGCATCCCTGAGTTCGACAACATCGGCAGCCAGGATGCGCGCCTTGGCATCGCGAACCACCGCGGCAATGCCCTGGGCCTCGCGGGCCACCTCAGCCTGCCGACCGAGAGGCTTGAGTTGCCGACGAACCTCGCCGGCCAAATCGTTTAGACGAGTCAGGTTTACCTGCATCGCGTCTAGCTTGCGCTCCGTGCGCTCCTTGCGGCGGCGGTGCTTGAGAATACCGGCAGCCTCTTCGATGAAGCCGCGTCGCTCCTCGGGAGTGGCCTTGAGCACTCCATCGAGCTGACCCTGACCAACTATGACGTGCATCTCGCGACCGAGGCCGGAGTCAGACAGAAGCTCTTGAACGTCGAGCAGTCGACAGGCCTCGCCGTTGATCGCATACTCGCTGCCGCCGTTGCGAAACAGCGTGCGACTGATGGTGACCTCGGTGTAGTCGATCGGCAGAGCGCCATCAGAGTTATCGATCGTGAGCAAAACCTCGGCACGCCCAAGCGGGCCCTTGGTTGACGTGCCGGCAAAGATGACGTCTTCCATCTTGCCGCCGCGAAGGGTCTTTGCACCCTGCTCGCCCATCACCCAGGCGAGGGCGTCAACTACGTTTGACTTGCCCGAACCGTTGGGCCCGACAACTGCGGTTACGCCCGGTTCAAAGGCAAAGGTGGTTGGTTGAGCGAACGACTTGAATCCTTTGAGGGTGAGGCTTTTTAGATACAAGCGTCTTCACTCCTCGGTCGTTGGCGGTTTCTAACAAATTACCCTAAGAATGACGCAGTTTCTGGCATCTCGGGCAGTAGTGCGAGCCACGGTTCATCCAGTCATCGCGCTTGATCGGGCCACCGCATCTAGCGCATGGCTTGCCGGTTTGGCCGTATGCGTTCAGCGAGACCTCAAAGTAGCCCGATTCGCCGTTCACGTTCTTGTACTGCTCGTCGAAACTGGTGCCCCCTTGGGCAACTGCGGCCGCCAAAATGCGCTGAACCTCGGCGATCAACTGCTTGGCCTTGACCGTGCTGATGCTGCTTGCCGGCTGGTCGTAGTGCAACTTGGCTGCCCAGAGCGCTTCATCCGCGTAGATATTGCCGATGCCGCTGAGCACCTGCTGGTCGAGCAAGACGCGCTTGATGCCCGAGTCCTTCTTCTTGAAAACACGGATGACGCGTTCGAGGTCGAACTCTGGGTCGAGCGGATCCCTGGCGATATGCGCCGCCTTAGCCGGGATGAGCTTCTCAAATGGCTTGCCAGCGGCAACCGACTCGCTGAATCCGCCGACGCCGCCATCTGGAGTAGCCACAAGTTGGTCGATGGCTAGCGAACCGAAGATTCGCTGATCAACGAACCGAAAATCCACCTCAGCACCCGACGCGGTGCGGCACAGCATCGAGACGCGGTTTAGCTTCTCGGGCTCAAAGCCGGGTTCGCGCAGCAGCATTTGGCCGCTCATGCCGAGGTGGCCGACCAGTGCGAAAGACTGATTGCTACTGGCCCCGCCGAAAGTCAGCGGCAGCCAGAGAAATTTGCCTCGCCGAATCACCGCTTCGATGCGCGCGCCGGTCAGTGTTTGAACGAAGTCGTCGGGGCTGCCAGGATGCCGCTTGAGCGACCTAACGTCGTGCACCGAAATCGACTCGATTGTGGCGTCGGTCAGCGGGCCGGCGAGTCCGGCACGAACCGTTTCAACCTCGGGTAGCTCTGGCATTATTCGACGAGATTGGCTAGCGCTGCCTCTGCGGCTGCGGTCTCGGCGGCCTTGCGCGTGCGTGCGCGGCCAGAACCGGCGACCTCGCCCGCGATGAGCACTTCGGCGTCAAAGTTGCGATCGTGATCGGGGCCCTCAAAGGTGTGCACGTATTCGATGCTGCCAAGCGTTCGCGCGGCGGCAAGTTCTTGAAGTCGGGTCTTGGGGTCATTCTTGGCTAACGCCACATCGGAGCTGATCAGAACGATGACGAATTTCTCAACGATGGCTGCCGCCTTCGCGAGCCCACCGTCAACGAAAGCAGCGCCGATGATGGCCTCGACCGCATCGGCAATAACCTTTGACCGCCCCGCAGGAATGCTCTGACCCTTGCCCATGCGCAACAGCGAGTCGATGCCAAGCTCGCGGCCGATGCCGTCGAGGGCAACCGTCGAAACCACGGCGCTGCGAACGCGGCTCAACTCATCCTCTTGCATCTTCGGAAAGGTCTTGTAGAGGTGCTCGGTAACGACAAAACCCAACACCGAGTCGCCCAGAAACTCCAGGCGTTCGTTGTTGGGTTGGTTGCCGTTTTCGTATGCAAACGAGCGATGGGTAAGCGCGAGCTCGAGGAGCTCAGCCTTGACCTCGACTCCTAGACGGGCGCTTAGCGCATCCAGG
>CANGNR010000071.1 GCA_947455385.1 Microbacteriaceae bacterium | reverse complement strand
TTGTTGGGCTTGACTAAGGCCAATGCCGACGGAACCGTTTCGCGAGTAATCGACCTAGAGTCGGCGAACCTCGTCGAGGTGCTTGGGCCCCAGGATGCGATCTTTCGCGCGATAGAAGAGCACTATCCCAATCTCTCGATCTCAATTCGCGGCAACAAAGTTAGCCTTCGCGGCTCCGAGGGCGACGTATTGGCGGCATCGACCCTAATCGTGCATCTCGAGACCTTGGCCGCAGGTGGGCACGCCGTATCGATTCAAGACCTCGACAAGTCGTATGCCATGGTCGCCGAGCGAGTTCAGCCAACCGAACTGCTCAGTCACTCGATTCTTTCTAACCGCGGCAAGAGCATTCGCCCAAAGACCATCGGCCAAAAGAAGTATGTCGAGGCAATCGACAATCACACCGTCGTCTTTGGCATCGGCCCTGCCGGCACGGGCAAGACTTACCTTGCGATTGCCAAGGCAGTGCAGGCTCTTCAGCGCAAAGAGATCTCGCGCATCATTCTGACTCGACCAGCGGTTGAGGCGGGCGAGAAGCTGGGCTTCTTGCCAGGCACACTGAGCGACAAGATCGACCCATACCTGCGCCCGCTATTCGATGCCCTGACCGAGATGCTCGACGCCGACTCGATTCCCAAGTTGCTTGCGGCCGGCACCATCGAGGTCGCGCCGCTCGCCTACATGCGTGGCCGTACGCTCAACGATTCATTCATCATCTTGGATGAAGCGCAAAACACCACACCAGGCCAGATGAAGATGTTCCTTACCCGTCTCGGCTTCAACTCCAAGATGGTCATTACGGGTGATATCACCCAGGTGGACCTTCCGATTGGAACCTCGGGCCTCCGAACCGCGCCTGTGGCCCTCGCGGGCATCGACGACCTCTGCTTCGCCGAGTTGACCAGTGCCGACGTCGTAAGACACAATCTCGTGTCTCGAATCGTTGACGCCTACACCAAGTTTGAAGAGAAAAATCAGGCCAAGAAAAAATGAGCATCGAAATCAACAACGAGTCTGAGATGACCGTCGACGAAGCGCGGGTTCTGCGCCTGGCTACCTTTGCGCTCGACCAGATGAGAATTCATCCTGCCGCGGATCTTGGATTCCAGTTCGTCGGCGAAGACGTCATGGAGAAGTTGCACATCGACTGGATGGACGAGCCCGGCCCAACCGACGTGTTGAGTTTTCCTATGGATGAGCTTCGGCCCGGAACAGAGGCCGAGCTTTCGGCACCAGGGCTGCTCGGGGACATCGTGATTTGCCCAAGCGTTGCAGCGGCCCAGGCCCAAGAGGCCGGCCACGAATACATGGATGAAGTGCTTCTGCTGGCAACGCACGGAATCCTGCACCTGCTTGGTTTCGATCACGCCGAAGAGTTCGAGCGACTCGAAATGTTCACGATTCAAGACCAGATTCTCGAAGCTTTTTACAAGATCGAGGCGGCTTAGTTGCACATCCTTGCAATCTGGCTCTCGGTGGTGGTGGCTCTGTTGGCCCTGCTCGCTGGGCTCAGCGAGGCTAGTGTGACCAAGTCTGAGAAGTTCGACGAGCAAACCCTCAGCGGAGTGCGGTTCTTTCGCCTAGTTCTGATCGGCCTGTTTGGTTCGGTGGCGGGCCAGGGAGTTCTGCCAGCGTCGGCCGGTTGGTTCAGTTCGGCTCTGCTTTCGGTCGGTCTGATGCTCGGCCTGCTGGTGCTTTCGCAGGTAGGCGCTAAGGCTCTTTTGCGCAGCAAGGGCGGCCACAGGTTCGCCGAAGCGATTCAACCCGCGCTGCGCTCGATTCGCCTTGCGTTCACCCCGCTCGCGCTGAAGCCTGCCGAGGAGGTCGAGGAGTTCGAGCAAGAGTTGATCGACTCGGTCGAAGAGTTCGGCGAAACCATCGTGCGTGAGATCATGGTGCCCCGCGTAGACATGGCCGCCATCGAGGCCGGCTCGTCGCTCGAGCAGGCCATGAGCAAGTTTCTCAACCGTGGTTACTCGCGCCTACCGGTGACTGGCAAGAACATCGATGACGTTCTCGGAATGCTCTATCTCAAGGATGTCGCTCGCCTGCAGAATGAGCGTCCAGCCGTTTTGGCGAACATCCGCGTCGAAGAAGTCTCCCGCAAGGTCGTATTTGTTCCAGAGTCAAAGCCCGTGGACGACCTGCTCAAAGAGATGCAGCAGACCAGGCGCCACATCGCGATTGTGGTCGACGAGTACGGGGGAGTAGCCGGTCTGGTGACCCTCGAAGACGTTCTCGAAGAGATCGTCGGCGACATCGCCGATGAGCACGACCGTGAGATCGCCGAGCAAGAACAGCTTGACGACGGCTCTTTCAGGGTGAGCGCTCGGCTCTCGCTCTTTGAACTCGGCGAAACCTTCGAGCTCGAACTTGAAGACGACGAGGTAGACACCGTTGGCGGGTTGGTTGCAAAGCATCTCGGCCGGCTTCCACAGTCTGGCGACGTGATCAGCTTCTCGGGGCTCGAATTCAAGGTCGACAGATTCGACGCGAGACGCAAACGACTCTTGACCGCCGTGGTCAAGCGCGAACCACAACTAGACGACGTGCTGTCAGCGCTCGAAGAAGAGAGTCAAGAATGACCGATTCAGGCATCAACCAAGAGACCCCGGATGGATTCCGCGCCGGCTTCGTCACCTTCGTGGGCCGCCCTAACGTTGGCAAGTCGACGCTAACCAACGCAATTGTGGGTCAAAAGGTGGCGATCACGAGCGCCAAGCCCCAGACCACGCGACGCGCCATCCGTGCGATTTTGCACGCCGAGAATGGTCAACTCATCATCGTCGATACCCCCGGTATGCACCGACCTCGCACCCTGCTCGGCGAGCGGCTGAACGACGTGGTTCAGGCCACACTCGGTGATGTCGACGTGATTTGCTTCTGTGTGCCGGCCAACGAAAAGATTGGCCCGGGCGACGCATTCATCAACGCCCAGCTCGACGATTACCGCCGCGCCAAGAAGGTGGCGATTGTCACCAAGAGCGAGCTCGTATCGCGCGACCAGGTTGCGCACCAGCTATCTGAGATTGACAAGCTTCGCGACTGGGATGCGATCATCCCGGTCAGCGCCCTCGGCGACAAGCAACTGGGCGAGCTTAGCCAACTGCTCATTTCTCTGTTGCCGGAGTCGCGCCGTCTATACGACGAGACCATGCTCACCGAGGAGTCAGACGAAGACCGAATCTGCGAGCTGATTCGTGAGGCGACCCTCGAGGATGTTCGCGATGAACTGCCGCACTCGATCGCGGTCACCCTCGACGAAATGTCGGAGCGTTCGCCGGGCGGATTAATAGACATCCACGCAAATATCTGGGTCGAGCGCGACAGTCAGAAGTCGATCATCATCGGCAAGGGTGGCTCGAGGCTCAAGGTGGTTGGTTCAACCGCGCGCGCCGAGATCGAGCAGCTGCTTGGGCGCAAGGTCTTTCTCGGCATCCGTGTCAAGGTAGCCCCGGACTGGCAGCGCGACCCTAAGCAGCTCGGCAAGCTCGGCTTCTAGTTGGATTTGCCCGAGGGTTCGACTAACCTAAAGGTATGTTCTTCGGGCTCCTGCTTAGTAGCCGCGACGAGGCCTAATTCGGCCCCTCTCGTCGCGGTGATTGGTTGCGGCTGAGCCAACTTAGTTTTTTAGCCATCGCTTGGCGATGCGCAACAAGGAGATATTCCAGTGAAGAACACTCAAAAGCCATCGACCATGCCGGTGCACAAATACCAGCCGTTTCACGAGCAAATTGCCGTAAACCTGCTCGACCGCACCTGGCCAACCAAGACCATCTCACAGGCGCCGCGCTGGTGCGCTGTTGACCTTCGCGATGGCAATCAGGCACTCATCGACCCAATGAGCCCAGAGCGCAAGCTCAAAATGTTTCAGCTCTTGGTTTCGATGGGCTACAAAGAGATCGAGGTCGGGTTTCCCTCGGCGAGCCAAACAGACTTCGACTTCGTTCGACTTCTGATCGAGGATGGCCACATCCCGGCCGACGTCACCATTCAGGTGCTTACGCAGGCGCGCGATCACTTGATAGAGCGCACCTACGAGTCGCTCATTGGCGCCAAGCGCGTCATGGTGCACTTCTACAACTCGACCTCGGTGTTGCAGCGAGCCGTGGTGTTCAATGCCGACCGCGATTCCATCAAAAAGATTGCTACCGATGCCGCTCGCAAGTGCAAGTCACTCGAGCACCTTCTTGGCGATGCCGAGGTTTTCTACGAGTACTCGCCCGAGTCATACACCGGCACCGAGTTGGAGTATGCCGCCGAGGTGTGCAACGCGGTCATCGAGGTAATCGAGCCAACCCCGACGCACCAGATGGTGATCAACTTGCCTGCAACTGTCGAGATGGCCACCCCCAATGTTTATGCCGACTCCATCGAATGGATGGGTCGCAATCTGAACCGCCGCGACAGCGTTCTGATCTCGCTGCACCCCCACAATGACCGCGGAACCGCCGTGGCTGCGGCAGAGCTCGGCTACCTGGCCGGAGCAGACCGCATCGAGGGATGCCTCTTTGGCAACGGGGAGCGCACCGGAAACGTCGACCTCGTGACCCTGGGCATGAACCTGTTCAGCCAGGGCATCGACCCGCACATCGACTTTGGCAACCTAGACGAAATCAAGCGAACCGTCGAGTACTGCAACCAGTTGCGTGTGCACGAGCGAAGCCCCTACGGCGGCGACCTCGTTTACACAGCGTTCTCGGGCTCGCACCAGGACGCAATCAAAAAGGGCTTCGAACGCATGGCCGCCGACGCTGGCAAGCAGGGCAAGGCGGTCGACGATCTAGTTTGGGCCGTGCCGTATTTACCTATCGACCCTAAGGACGTTGGGCGTTCGTACGAGGCCGTCATCCGAGTTAATTCGCAATCTGGCAAGGGTGGCGTCGCCTACCTGTTGAAGAGCGACCACAGCCTCGACCTGCCGCGCAAGCTTCAGATTGAGTTCTCGCGAGTCGTGCAAAACAAAACCGACTCCGAGGGTGGGGAGGTTTCATCGGCCCAGCTTTGGGAAATCTTCACCGACGAGTACCTGCCGGCTCCGGCGGAACGTCCCGAACTCAAGTGGGGTCGATTCGAGCTAAAGAAGCTAGGCACCCAGAGCGACATGGATGGCGTCGTCGACCTCGAGGTGATTCTGCGCGATGGCACTGGTGAGCTAGAAGCCAACGGCCGCGGAAATGGCCCGATCTCGGCCTTCATCGACGTGCTTCAGCAGCAGGGCGTCAATGTTCGACTGCTTGACTACGTTGAGCACACCCTCAGCGCAAGCGCCGATGCCCAGGCGGCCGCCTATGTTGAGCTCGAGGTCAACGGTCAGAACCTTTGGGGCGTTGGCATCGACGGAGACATCTCGACGGCATCGCTCAAGGCGCTCATTTCGGCCGTAAACCGGGCCATCGGCCGCTAGTCGCTCCAGCCCTTGCCGACTCTCGCAGGGGATACTTAACCCGTGCCGCTATACCGAGACGAAGCCGTTGTGCTCAGAACCCACAAGCTGGGTGAGGCTGACCGCATCGTTACGATGCTCTCGAGATATCACGGGCAGATTCGTGCTGTGGCCAAGGGCGTTCGTCGCACGGCATCCAAGTTCGGGGCAAGGCTCGAGCCGTTCATGGTTGTCGACGTGCAACTTTTCGAGGGCAAGAACCTCGACACGGTGAGCCAAGTCGAAACCATCGGGGCCTACGGCCGCGAGATCATCGGCGACTACGCAACCTTCACCGCGGCTAACGCAATGGTCGAGGCGGCCGAGAAGCTGACCTCAGAAGAGTCGTCGCCGCAGCAGTACATCCTCCTGATTGGCGCGCTGCGCTCGCTCTCGCTCGCAGAGCACGACCCCTCGCTCACGCTCGACTCGTACCTCTTGCGCGCTCTTTCGCTTGCCGGGTGGGCCCCCAACTTTGACACCTGCGTGCGCTGCGGCGAGCCGGGGCCACACTCCGCCGTGGCCATGCAGCTCGGCGGAACAATCTGCGAGACTTGCCGCCAGGGTGGCGCTGCAGTTCTGGGAGCAGACACCGCGCGGTTGCTCGGCGCCCTTCTCTCTGGTGACTGGGCCGTCGCCGAGGACTACGGCCAAAACACACGCTCGGCCGCTTCGGGTATCGTTGCCGCATACAGTCAGTGGCATATCGAGCGCGGCCTCAAGTCGCTCGAGCACGTCGAGAGGGGATAGCCGTGGCAACCTGGCAAGACCCGAGCTCAACTGGCCTGCTTCCCGTGCATCGCGATGGCGCAGAGGTGCCGAGCCGCGACTTTTCGTCGGTTCCCCAGCACATTGCAATCGTCATGGATGGCAACGGACGCTGGGCTAACTCCCGCGGCCTCACCAGGGTCGAAGGGCACAAGGCCGGCGAGGGTGCGCTGCTCGACGTAGTTGCCGGCGCCATCGAGGCTGGCGTCAAGTTCATTACCGTGTATGCCTTTTCGACCGAGAACTGGAAGAGATCACCCGACGAGGTTCGCTTTCTGATGGGCTTCAACCGCGACGTTTTGCGCCGCAGGCGCGACCAGCT
>CANGNR010000070.1 GCA_947455385.1 Microbacteriaceae bacterium | reverse complement strand
GAGGAGAATTCGCCTAGTGGCCTATGGCGCACGCTTGGAAAGCGTGTTGGGTGCAAGCCCTCAAGGGTTCGAATCCCTTATTCTCCGCGTGGTCAAAGCGAGTCGAAAGACTCGGTGACCGAAGCCCCGCCAGGCGAAGTGAAACTGGCTGGGGCTTTTATGTTTGCGCGACTAGGGTTCTAGTTTCTTTTTCTTGTCTCGCCACTGATTGGCACGAACGTTTTGTTCTGCCAACGTGGCAGTTTCAAGAATCCTTTTATGACGGGTCGCGTCCGTCTTGGCTTGTGCGATCCATTCCAAGATTTGTTTTCTGACACCTTTCGGGAATTCCTCAAAGTTTTGAAAACTACCTGGGAGATTGTCGAATGCATCGGCTAGATCCGTTGGGATCTCTGTGTTTTGAGCAGAATCAATGAGAGACCACGCTCCCGAGGCCTTGGCAGCTTCAACTGCCTTCAAACCTGCTGGCTGAAGAAGCCCGTTCGCCATTAGATCGTCGATGCGCTGCTTGTTAGCCTGCGACCAAGCGCTCTTTGGTTTTCGAGGCGAGATGTATAGTTTCGAACGTAAATCGTCTACCTTGCCGGGGATGCTATCTACCCAACCAAAGCACAGCGCGGCCCGAACGATGTCTTCGTAGGATGGGGCTGGCTTGCCCGAGACTTTTTTGTGAGTGACCACCCAGAGCCCCGGGGATGATGAGTGGTTTTTCTCCAACCACGCAAAAAGTTCGCTGGAAGTCGAGACTTCTAGGTGCTCGCGATCTTGAATACTCACCACCTCAGGATAATTCCTCAGCAAAATCTTGGCCTGACATCAAGTTTTCATGAACACAAACATGGCGTAGAAAGTTGGCGTAGAAAGTGATTGCGAACTTCATCACGTCAGTAATCACAAGGGAAGAAAGGGGTTAGCGCGTTCCACCTATTCTCCGCAAGACCCGAGCATGTCGCGTTAATGATTTCGAGGCTTCCGAAATCCAGCGACAGGCTGGACGCAGCCTCGCCATCCATCGCTAAACTTCACAAAGAACTCGAGAAATGGAGCCACCGATGCGCGTCGGATATGTCGTTCTTTACGTAACCGAGCCTGAGGCGTGCCTCGACTTTTGGACAACCAAGGTCGGCATGGTCGAAAAGGGTCGCAAGCAGGCCGGCGACTTCGCCATCGTGCAGATCGGCTTCGCAGACCAGTCATTTTCGTTCGAGCTCGTGCCGCTGGCCCTAATGAAAGACAACCCCGACGGCCTCGATCTAGCCACCCCATCCATCGCTTTCAACGTGGATGACCTGTCGGCCACCCGTGAGTCGCTTGTAGCCGCCGGAGTTCAGGCCTCTCCCGTTGGAGAGCACTCGGGCATCAAGGCTTTTGCATTCTCAGACAACGAGGGCCGCTGGTTCGCGGTCACCGAGGCGAACTAGCGCACGCGCCTGCGAGTCGGTCTTAGGTCAGCCACCAGATCGAAAGCCATCGCGCGATCCGTTCATCCGAGTGATTCAAAGGCCGAGACCAACAATAGGCTGGTCGCATGATTAATTCGATTTTCGTGAACCTGCCAGTCAAGAGCCTCAAGCGTTCGGTCGACTTCTTTACCGAGCTCGGTTTCAAGTTCAACCCGCAGTTCACCAGCGAGAACTCGACCTGCATGCTCGTCGGCGACAACATTTATGTGATGCTGCTCGAGCACGAGCGCTTCACCGGCTTCATCGACAAGCCAATGGCCGACCCTTCGACCAACGAGGCAATCCTGGCCTTCGGCCTTAATTCCGCGGATGAAGTTCGCGCGCTTTCGTCGAAGGCACACGAGCTAGGCGCGCGCAAGATCAACGAACCAGAGGACCTGGGCTTTATGTTCAGCTGGGGCTTCGAAGACCTGGACGGCCACCTGTGGGACCTCTTCTGGATGAATCCGGAGCACGTTCAGTAGGTTTCGCCAGAGCCGAAAATAAAGTGTTGCACTTGTGGGGGCAAGTGCTACACTTAGATCATGCCTACCGTCAGACCCCGCATCATGCTCACCGAGAGCGACACACTGGCGGCCGATCTCGACTTCGCCGCCAATGCATGGCCCGAGTTCGCAGACTCTCGCTCCACGTTGAGCATTCGTCTCATCGAACTTGGCGCTGAAACCCTGCGAAACCAGGTCGAGGAGCGCAAAGCTCAACGCCTCAAGGCCGTCGAGCAGATCGCCGGCAGCATGAATGGCGTCTGGCTAGCCGGCTGGCTTGAAGAAATGCGCAGCGAATGGCCAGAGTGATTGTCCTAGATGCAAGCACACTGATTGCGTTGCAAGACGATAGCGACGCCCACCACCCGTGGGCTCAGGATCTCTTTCAATCGACGTTAGATGCCGAATTCGCAATGTCCGCCGTCACGTACGCCGAGTGTTTGGTTCAACCAATAAAGGTCTCCAGGGCCGAAATCCAAGAGCGAAACCGCGAAACGCTTGGAGTTAGCCTGCTTGCCATCGACGAGTTTCGAGCGAGGGCTATTGCCGAAGTTAGAGTGAACACCAATTTACGGATGCCCGATGCGATCGTGCTTAGCGAAGCGTTGCGATTCGGGCACCTAGCCACCGCCGACGCTACCTTAGCGAAGGCGGCAAGAACCGCTGGGCTCAAGGTTTACTCCCCCGCCTAAACCCGAACAGCGCCCCAGGTTCGGAATAATCGCCCGAAGCGGTTCGTTTCACGCTCAGCAGACATCCTGCTTTTGAAGAGTCGACAGGCGAAAGACCAAGTCCATGGCCAGCACGCAACCCAACATCGATCTGAGAGCACTAGCCGAGAGCCTGCGCTCCAACATTTCTAAACTTGGTGGTTTCAGCCCGCAGCAGGTGCGCCAAGACGCATCCCTGAGCGAAGACGCTCTTCAGCGCAGAATCCTGATCACACTCAGCGATGGGCAGCAGACCGGAGCCGAAATCCTGGCCGCACTGCAGTCCAACGCAACCACCGTAAAAGCCCTAACCGCCGCCGACGTCTACCCGATGCTCGAAAAACTGCAAGACCTCGGGCTGGTTTCATCGACCATCAAGGCCGATCGCCGCACATTTTCACTAACCAAGGATGGCGCTTCGGCAGCATCCGCGTTTGAGCCGCAGGCCGAGTCAAACGACACCGAGCAACCGACTTTTGGCTGGGTTCCAAACTGGATCGACCTGCGCGGCAAGCTTGCCAAGTCTGCCGGGCGGTTGGCCAAGGTCACGGCCGAGGCATCGCAATACGGCACCAGAGAGCAGCAAGACCTTGCCGCCGAGGCAATCGACGAGGCAACCAAGAAGATTCACGCGATTCTGGGGTCGAGCTAGCACTTTGGCCGAAAACAACTCTGCGTTGGCATCAACGCAAACCAGCCACAGCCTCAAGAATCGCTACAGGCGCATCCTCTGGTTTGCTGCCCGCGCGCTCGCCCAAACCTGGTGGTTCGAGCTGGTTCTGCCAAAGTTCGGGCTTCGCACCTGGGTCAAGAATGGCCGCATCCGCAGGGTGCAAAAGCTTGCTCGACGTTTTAGGGCTCTAGCAGCCGACCTCGGCGGGCTGATCATCAAGGCCGGCCAATTTGCCTCTTCGAGACTCGACGTACTGCCATCGACCATCACTCAAGAACTTGAGTCACTTCAAGACGAGGTGGCTCCCGAGCCGCTAGATCGCATCAGGGCACAAATCGAGCAGCAGCTTGGCATGGCAATCAGCGTGGCCTTTGCCAGTTTCGAAGAGTCACCGATAGCGGCGGCGTCGCTTGGTCAGGCACACCGCGCGACTCTGTCTGCTGGGGTCGCGGCCGACCTAGGTTTCAGCGAAGTCGTGGTCAAAGTTCTTCGCCCGGGCATCGAGCAGGTCGTGGATGTCGACCTTCGAGCTCTTAGGCGCGTTGGCCTGTGGCTGTCGCGAATTAGGCTCGTAAACCGCCGGGCCGACGCCCCTGCACTTGTCGAGGAGTTCGCGCAGGTGAGCCTCGAAGAGATCGACTACTTTGTTGAGGCCCAGCACCTCGCCCGCTTTGCGAAGAACTTCGACGGCGACTCTCGCGTTGAGACGCCGCAGGTCATCTGGGAGCGAACTTCGCACAAGGTGCTAACCCTCAGCGACGTGACTGCCATCAAGGTCAACGACGTTGCCGCCCTGACCGCGGCGGGAATCAACCCAAACGTCGTGGCCGCCGAGCTCGCCCGAATCACCTTCGAGCAGATTTTCGTGCACGGCTTCTTTCACGCCGACCCGCATCCAGGCAACATCTTCGTCAAGCCTTCAACCGAGGCGGCCGGTGACTTTAAACTCGCCTTCATCGACTTTGGCATGATGGGCGAAATCACCGATGACCTGCGCCGTGGCCTGCAGAGCTTTATCTTTGCGCTGGTTTCGCGAGATTCACGAGGATGCGTCAGCGCGATGCAGCGACTCGGCGTGCTCCTGCCGGTCGTTGACACGCTCGAGCTCGAGCGGGCCCTGACGGCCCTCTTCGATCGCTTCGGTGGCGTCGGAGTCGCAGAACTTACCCAGACCGACCCTCGCGAGTTCAAAGAACTGGCGCTGCAGTTCAGCGACCTCATTCGGGCCCTTCCGTTTCAGCTGCCCGAAGACTTTTTGATGCTCCTGCGCGCTATCTCGCTAATCTCGGGGGTCACGAGCTCGCTCAACCGCGACTTCAACATGTGGGATGCCGTGGATCCGTTTGCCAAGTCGCTTCTCAACGGCGGCGGCTCGTCGAGTGCCAAGGCAATCGGGCGAGAGGTGCTTTCGTTCGCTTCTACCCTGGCGCAGCTGCCGAGCCGACTCGACAGCGCACTTAGCCGCCTCGAACAGGGCACACTCTCGATTCGCAACCCCGAGCTCGAAAAGGCCGTTCGCCGAGTCGACGGCAGCGTGCGCCGAGCGACATCCGGGCTTGTTTTTTTGGCTCTAATGCTCGGAGGCATCGCCCTTCATCTAGCCGCTGATCCACTAGGCAACGCCCTGATGATTGCCAGCGCACCGGCCGGCCTTTATGCCCTCGGCATCTTCAGGCTGAAGTAAGCCGCTCTGAGTTGCCTAGAATGACAATATGAGTGAAAAAGTCACCGGCCCCGCCTCATACTTTCCGTCAATCGAAAAGAAATACGGGCAACCAATCGAATACTGGATGAGCCTGCTCGAGGCCGTTCGCGATGCAAAGCACATGGATCAAGTCGCGTTTCTGAAAGACGAACACGGCATGGGCCACGGCCACGCCAACGCGATTGTGCACGTTTTTCGCCAGCGCAACGGCCTATAAGCGCAGTGCCTTTGTTTATGAGGCATATGGCTTTGGCAAACGCTTGCGTTCTAGTCGATTTTTTGGCGTTTCGCCCCTAGTTAGATGTCGAACAAAATCGATTTGAGCAACCAGTTGCCAAGATTGGATGTTGCCAGAAAGTTAGACTTTTCTCACCAAGCAGATTGGCACAAATGACTTACCTGGTTGATTTCGTCAACGTCTCGACTATCGGGCTAGAGAGCTCCCCAGTGGCCGACGCGTTGGCTGGGCTCCGCGCCAACGAAGCCCGGTACTTCAAGAACAAATACGATGCAGACTTTGCCACTAAACCGGCCAGCGAAGCCGCCGACCTAGTCGCCTACGTAGCCAAGGTGCTGCTGGAGCGAGAGATCGTAATAGCTTCCAAGCCGCTCGAGGCTACCGAGCTGCTCGTTGACGGAATCCGCTGGACTTACGTCTTCTTCGAGAGTGGCCTGGCGATCAATGTGCTTTACACAATCGAGAACGCCAAGAAGCGCGCCGCGGGCTTCAAGCTTTCTATGGGCATGGATGTGCCCGAGGAACTCGCATCCAAGTTCAAATTCGCAAGGCAGAAGTCAAAACTCGCCGGCGAGATTCGGGGCAGCTTTTTTGTGATCAAAGGCGAGTATTAGTCCCCCAAACAGCCCACCCCGCGGTGCTTGCCAACATTTGACGCTCTTGGCAGAGTAAAGACACTGACTAACTAAGGTTTGGGGGCATTGTGTCTAACCCAGTCAACTTCAAGTACGAAGAACCAAAGGGCTCTGGTCCTGGTTGTGCCAAAATATTAGGCTTCGGATGCCTCGGCATCCTCGCCATCGGTGCCTTTTCTGCCCTAGTCGCGCTCGGACGGGGCAGCGACGTGATTTGGGTCTTAGCCGTAATCGGGCTAATCATCTTCTTGGTGGTTCGAAGCCGTCGATCGCTGGCAAACACCAACGCCAACCAGCCTCAGGCGCCGCAGACCCACGCATCTCAGGGCAACTATTACGCTGCCCCTCAAGGCTCGGTTGCCCAGCCCACCTATAACGGCACTCCACCTCTGACTTATGGAGCCCCTAGCCCATCCGGGGCTAAGTATGGCAACCCGCTGTGCCAGCACCGCTTCACCGACGAGCAACTTGCCGAGACTGAGGCGCTAGTTTGCGCGTGTGGCAACTACTTCGAATCGGCAGACATAAAGAAGTATCAAAAACTCTTCGATCAACGCGTTGCCGTGAACGACAAGATTCAAATTCTGCAGAACGAGATGCGAGTAAAGCGGCAGGAGGCAGCATCGCAGCCGG
>CANGNR010000069.1 GCA_947455385.1 Microbacteriaceae bacterium | reverse complement strand
TCTTTTGGGCGGGCGGGTCGGTCTGGTGCGGTGACGGCTTGGGCGGGGCCGCCCGATAGCCTTGAAGGCGAAAGCAAAGGTGTTGGTTTTGAAGTTTTTTGCGAGCGGTCTGCTCTTTGACAACGACGGGGTGTTGGTCGATTCGCACGAGGCGGCGCTAAAGGCTTGGGCGCAGTGGTCGCGCGAGTTTGCGCCTGACTTTAACTGGGATGTGCCCGAGAACGCTGGGCGGCGGGCCGAAGATAAGGTGCGCGAGCAGGTTGAGGCTTCGCTCGTTGATGCCGCTATTGATCGCATCAACGAGCTCGAGCAGCTCAGCGCGCACCTGACCTTGGCCCTGCCAGGCGCAGTCGAACTGTTGGCCGCGCTCAAGCCGGGCACCTGGACTGTCTGTACCTCGGCCAACCCGAACCTCGGGCGTGCGCGCCTGGCAGCCGCCGGCTTGCCGATTCCCACGCAGCTGGTGACCTCACACGATGTCGAGCGCGGCAAGCCGCACCCCGACCCATATTTGCTCGGTGCCCAGCGGCTGGGTTTTGACCCTGCCGACTGCGTCGTCTTCGAAGACGCCGCCGCCGGCGCCGACGCTGGCATTGCCGCCGGGGTTGGCCTCGTGGTCGGTGTATCCGAGCGTGCCCTCGAAACCGATGCCGACATCGTGGTTCGCGACCTGCAGGGAATCACCTTCGACGGCGAAGTGTTGACGATTCCAGACAAGAACCGCTTGCGCTAGCCTTAGGTTCAAAGAGTTAGAGGAGCCCCCATGAGCGAAGTTACTTTTTATGGTGCCGACTGGTGCAGCGATTGCCGCCGGTCGAAGTCGCTGCTTAACACCCTCGGTGTCGAGTATGACCTCAAAGATGTTGAGGTCGACAAGGCAAACGCGGATGCCGCCCAGGCGCTCTCGGGCCGCACCAACATTCCCGTAGTTCAGTTTGCCGACGGCGTGATCTTGGTCGAACCATCCGACGCCGTTTTGCACGCCGAGCTCAAGGTTCGCGGGCTCGCCAAATAAAGTTCTAGGTAATCCGGCTTCGGTCGGGTAGCCTAGTAATTGTTACGTTGCAGTAACACTCATTTAGTCGTTTGCAGCACTTCGTTAGTGCCAGTCTTTTCCTTCGTTTGAGAGTTCGCCGTTTTGCGAACAAGTTCTCGTGTGTAGGTCCAGCGCAGTTCGACTAGCCGAATCGATCGTCTACTCCACGGTCGAGACCACACACAACATAAAAGGAAAAAACCATGCCAAATAATGGCAATTCAAACGCGCGCGCTCCGAAAAAGGGCGGCTTCAAGCCTGCTGGTGCACCTCACCGTGCAGCCGGCGCAGAACAAAACCGCAAACCACGTCACAGCTCAGATGACCGCGCTCGACGCACCTCGGCTTGGGAGCCTCGCGACGACCGTCGCCCAAGCTCCTCTGCCGCACCTCGTGAGATGGGCAACGGTCGCCAAGACCGCGGCCGCGACTGGACTCCACCTGCAGACCGCGATGCTCGCGGTGGCGCACCTCGCCGTTCATTCGGCGACCGCGACAGCCGTCCGGCTCGCGATGACCGCGCTCCTCGTTTTGACCGTGACGACCGCGCACCGCGTCGTGACTTTGGTGACCGTGACTCGCGTCCTGCGCGCGATGACCGTGGCCCACGTCGTGACTTTGGCGACCGCGACAGCCGTCCGGTTCGCGACGACCGCGGCCCACGTCGCGACTTTGGTGACCGCGACAGCCGTCCGGTTCGCGATGACCGCGCTCCTCGTTTTGACCGCGACGACCGCGCACCACGTCGCGACTTTGGTGACCGCGACAGCCGTCCGGCTCGCGATGACCGCGCACCACGTTTCGAGCGCGATGACCGTGCTCCTCGCCGCGACTTTGGCGACCGCCCGCAGCGCGACCGCTTCTTTGAGGGCAGCGATCGCCCGCGTCGCGACTTCGGCGCCGACCGCAACGGCCAGCGCAGCGACCGCGTAGAACGCGACCGCAGCCGTGACCGTGCGTTCGACGGCGCTCGCTCGGGCAACCCAAACAAGAAGGCATTCTTCGAAGATGTAGTGCTCGAACGTCTCGAAGCAGTCGAGGCATCCGAGGCAATCACCGTCGACAGCTTTGCCGACATGAACCTGCACCCAAAGATCTTGGTCGCACTGACCGGCATGGGCGCCGAGACCCCGTTTCCGATTCAGGCTTCGACTATTCCTGCAGCAACCGAGGGCCGCGATGTTCTCGGCCGCGGCAAGACCGGTTCGGGCAAGACCATCGCCTTCACCGTGCCACTGGTTACCAAGCTCGTTGCTGGCGGTTCGCAGCCTCGCAAGCCAGGCAAGCCTCGCGCGCTGATTCTTGCGCCGACTCGTGAGCTGGCCGACCAGATTGACCGCACCGTGAACGGCATTGCCCGCCCGGTCGGTTTCTACACCACCTGCATCTACGGTGGTGTGCCACAGCGTCGTCAAGAGAACGCCATGAGCCGTGGAGTCGACATCGTCGTTGCCACCCCTGGCCGCCTCGAAGACCTGATGGCTCAGGGCATCGTTGACCTCAGCGAAGTTGAGACCGTTGTCGTGGATGAAGCAGACCACATGTGCGACCTCGGCTTCATCGAGCCGGTTCGCCGCATCCTGCGTGCCGCTGGTGACTGCCAGAAGCTGCTGTTCTCGGCAACCCTCGATCGCGAGGTTGACTCGCTGGTCAAGGAGTTCCTGCCGAACCCATACGTGTATGAAGTGCCGAACGAAGAAGAAGACCACTCCAACATCGAGCACCGCGTGCTCATGGTCGACACCGACGACCGCAGCCAGGTGCTGCTTCGCCTGGTTCAGGGCGAGGGCAAGTCGCTCATCTTCACCCGCACCAAGATGACCGCAGAGCGTTTGAGCGAGAGCCTGACCCAGGCCGGTGTTCCAGCTGCTCGTCTGCACGGTGACCTCAACCAGAACCAGCGAAACCGCAACCTCGAGCGCTTCACCAAGGGAGCAGTTCGTGTCTTGGTCGCTACCGACGTTGCCGCTCGCGGCATCCACGTGGATGACGTTCAGCTCGTCGTTCAGGTTGATCCACCAGAGGAGTACAAGACTTACCTGCACCGTTGTGGCCGCACCGGTCGCGCTGGCAAGGATGGCGTTGTCGTCACTCTCGTGCCGCGCAGCCGTCGTCGCCGCATGGAGGACCTGCTGCGTCGCGCAGAGCGCCCGGGCATCTTTGATGAGGTTCGCCCGAGCAGCCCGCTGCTCGAGCAGCTCGCCGGCCCGATCGCCCCGCCGCCGGCACCTGAGGTTCTTGACTTCGGTGACTCGCGTGGCGGCCGCTCAGGCGGTTCGCGCGGCGGCGATCGTGACCGTGGCCCTCGTGCCGGCGGCGACCGCGACCGCGGCTACCGTGGCGGCAACAAGGGCAACTTTGGCGGCAACGGCAAGGGGCGTTGGGCTGACAAGCCAAACAGCGAGCCTCGCCCACGCGCGCGCAAATTCCAGGGCGAGTAGTCAATAAAACGACTCCTCACTAATAAAAAGACCCCGAAGCGATTCGGGGTCTTTTTGTCTTTGCCGACACTTAGGCTTGAGCCATGAAGTCAAAGATGATTGCCCTCGCCCTGTCTTGCGCGCTCGCGCTCGGCCTCACGCCGCTCGCCTCTGGCAGCGCCATTGCCGCCGCCACACCGGTTGCCGCTTCTGCCGCCGCCACTCCCTCTTGGGCCCAGAACGCCGTCATCTATGAGGTAAACGTTCGCGACTTCACCGCCGAGGGCACCTTCAAGTCTTTTGCCAACAGCCTGCCTCGCCTGCGCGCAATGGGCGTCAACGTGTTGTGGTTCATGCCGATTTATCCGATTGGCCAGACCAACCGCAAGGGCACCATGGGTTCGCCATATTCGGTGGCCAACTACACCGCCGTGAATCCCGATTTGGGCACATCCGCGGATTTTAAGAACCTGGTGACCCTCGCCCACAGCAACGGCTTCAAGGTGATTCTCGACTGGGTGGCAAACCACAGCGCGTTCGACAACCCTTGGGCCTCCGCGCACAAAGACTGGTACAACCAAGACTCGAACGGCAACATCATTTGGCCCGCCGGCACCGACTGGAACGACGTGGCCGACCTCAACTATGACAAGCCCGCGATGCGCACGGCAATGATCAACGCCATGAAGTCGTGGATCACCGACTACGGAGTCGATGGCTTCAGGTGTGACGCAGCGGGCATGGTGCCGACCGACTTCTGGAACCAGGCCGCCACCGCCCTGCGTGCAATCGACCCGAAGAACCCGCCGTTCATGCTGGCCGAAACCCAGGATGTGCCCGACCTGCTCGACAGCGCGTTTGTCGCAGACTACGGCTGGCACCTCAAAGACATCCTGTATGCGTTTGGCAACGGCTCTGGCCTAAAGGGCGACTTCAACATGAACCAGCTCGGAAACCTGAGCTCGTACCCCAAGGGCACATACCCTATGGTCTTCATTACCAACCACGACGAAAACTCGTGGACTGGCTCGCTTTCGAAGATGTATGGCGGTGGCGTTCACGCGCTGGCCGCGCTGACCTTCACGGTGCCGGGAATGCCCCTGATTTATGACGGTCAAGAGGTCGGCTCAAACAAGCAGCTGCAGTTCTTCGAAAAAGACCTCATCGACTGGAACCTCAACTCGGCCACCGCCAAGTCGAACATCGCGTTCTACACGCGCCTGATCAGCCTGAAACACAAGAACCCCGCGCTGTTCAACGGTGCGGCTGGCGGCCCGTTTGCGATGGCCAAGAACGACAGCACCAAGGTGCTCAGCTTTAGCCGCACCAAGGGCACCAACCGTGTCTACGCCCTGATTAACGCGTCGAACCTCAGCCAGACCACCACGGTTCAATGGGGCAAGGATGGCAAGAGCTACTACCGCCTGACCGACGGCAAGCGCGTAGTCATGGGCGGCACCGTCAAATACACGCTCAAGCCCTGGCAGTATCAGGTCTGGTCGACGGTAGCGCCATAGTCGGGTCATCCGGGGTTGCATCCCCGTTGCTAGCCGCCTAAACTTATAGGTAGCCAAAGACCGCCGGTTTCGGTGTCGTGCTAATCCAAAGAGAAATCTGAAGATTTGCGCGCGTCGACGAAGGATCGCAGTAAATGCGGCAACCCGCGCAGGTGTCACTAGAAGATTTGCGTTCGCGAGAAATCGAGAACGAATATCGGCTTCGTGCGCTTGCGCCGGAGCCGTTTTTTATTGCCCTGGGGCTGCCGGCTATAAGTAATCAAGGAGTGCCATGGCGAACAAGGAAGCCAACGTCGCCGAACTTACGGAGAAATTCCAGGGTTCGGCAGCTGTCGTGCTAACCGAGTACCGCGGACTCACTGTTGCTCAGCTCAAAGAGCTACGCAAGAGCATCAGTGCCGACGCAACCTACGCCGTGGCAAAGAACACGCTTATCAAGATTGCAGCTGCAAACGCTGGAGTAACCGCATTTGACGGTCAGCTTCAGGGTCCAACTGCCCTCGCATTTGTTCACGGAGACCCAGTCACCGTGGCCAAGGCTCTGCGTGACTTTGCCAAGGCAAACCCTCTGTTGGTTGTTAAGAGCGGACTTCTCGAAGGAAACGCCCTTACCGCTGACGAGGTTAAGAAGCTCGCTGACCTCGAATCCCGCGAAGTACTGTTGGCCAAGGCCGCAGGCATCTTCAAGGCTTCGCTGTTCAAGGCTGCTTACGTGTTCAACGCTCCTCTTGCTCAGGCGGTTCGCACCGTCGACGCGCTCCGCGCAAAGCAAGAGTCCTCGAACTAATCACCGCTTCAAACCGCATCACCCCAAACTGCTAAAAATAGGAGAAATCAAATGGCAAAGCTGACCACTGACCAGCTCATCGACGCCTTCAAGGAGCTTTCGCTCATCGAGCTCAGCGAGTTCGTTAAGAAGTTCGAAGAGGTATTCGAAGTAACCGCCGCTGCACCTGTTGCTGTTGCTGCTGCAGCACCTGCTGCCGCTGCTGAGGCTGCTGAAGAGAAGGACTCGTTCGACGTCATTCTCGACGCTGCCGGCGACCAGAAGATCCAGGTCATCAAGGAGGTTCGTGCGCTCACTAACCTCGGCCTCGGTGAGGCAAAGGCCGTCGTTGACAACGCCCCAGGCGCTGTTCTCGAGGGTGTAAACAAGGAGACCGCCGAGAAGGCAAAGGCTCAGCTCGAAGCAGCTGGTGCCAAGGTCACCCTGAAGTAATCTCTTTATTACTAAAAGAGACCCGCTCGACTTCGGTTGGGCGGGTTTCTTTTGTTTAGGGTTAACACTGTGAAATACGCATCCAGCATCGTCGATTTGATCGGCAACACGCCCCTAGTCAAACTGAACAAGGTGACCGAGGGAATCGCGTGTACGGTGCTGGCAAAGGTCGAATATTTCAACCCAGGCGGCTCAATCAAAGATCGAATCGCCGCCAAGATGGTCGACGAAGCCGAGGCCAAGGGCTTGCTAAAGCCGGGCGGTGTGATTGTTGAGCCGACCTCTGGCAACACCGGCATCGGCCTGGCGCTAGTTGCTCAGCAACGCGGCTACCGATGCATATTCGTGTTGCCAGACAAGGTCGCCGAAGACAAGCGCAACGTGCTCAAGGCCTATGGCGCAGAGGTCGTAGTTTGCCCAACCGCGGTCGCGCACGAAGACCCCGAGTCGTATTACTCGGT
>CANGNR010000068.1 GCA_947455385.1 Microbacteriaceae bacterium | reverse complement strand
CGTTTTCGGGGGTCTTCGGCACCTCTCAAGTTTACGCTCGCCCTAGGCTAGACACGTGCCTAAGACTCTTGAAGTTACGCTGATTGGCAAGCCCGGCTGCCACCTCTGCGACGACGCGCGCGCGGTGGTCGAGCGAGTGCTTGCGGCCTTCGAGTCGGCCCATCCGGGTGAACTCGACATTGCGTTCACCGAACTCGATATCAACCAGGATGCCGCCCTAGCCGAACGCTACCGAGAAGAAATCCCGGTGCTCACGCTCGACGGCCGCGTGCACAACTATTGGCGAATCGACCCCGATCGCCTGCGCGCTGCTCTTGACAACGCGCTTTGAGCATTCTCTAAACTGCTCCTGAGCAAAGGGGGCTCAATGAAAATCAGAAAGACGAAACTCGTCAAAATGGGGGAGACCTTGGCGCTGCCAATTCCGGCGGCATACGAGGTGGATGCAAGGGACTTTCTCGTGCATCTCAACGAACACGGTGACCTAGTGTTCACGCCTGTCGATGGCAGAGGAATGGAAAAGCTGAGGCTTCTTCAGCGCATATATCCTGAGTCAGCCACGAGTCTGTCGAACCGAGGTTGACGAGAGCCAACAGAAAAGGCCACCCAAAACGGGTGGCCTTTTTCTCTGAACTTCTGATGTGGCGCTCGCGACGAGCCTAAGGCTCGAGGCGATTCGGGCCACGGAACAGGTAGCCGACCTCGCGAATGTTTGGTTGGTGCAGCAACAGCATGATTACGCGCAGCAGACCCATGCCGAAACCGCCGTGCGCAGGTGCGCCGAACTTGAAGTAGTCGAGGTAGGTCTGCAGGCCCTCTGGCTCGAGACCCTTCTGCTTGACTTGCTCGGTGAGCACGTCGAGGCGGTGCTCGCGCTGAGCGCCGGTGGTGATCTCGGTGCCGCGCCAGATCAAGTCATACGACTTGGTGAGGTTCTGGTCGTGCTCGTGACGCATGTGATAGAACGGGCGAACCTTGGCAGGGTAGTCGGTCAAGAAGACGAACTCGTGGCCGAGGGTCTCGGCAACGTGAGCCGCAATCTGGCGCTCGCCCTCTGGGTCCATGTCTCCGCCTCGAGTGATCTCGTGGCCGCGGGCTGCGACGATGTCCATGGCCTCGGCGAGCGGAATGCGTGGGAACGGAACGGTCGGTACGACGACGTCGACGCCGAAGCGCTCAAGGATCTCGGCGCCGTGTTTTTCTTTGACCGCGCTGATTGCGCGAACCATGAGCTGCTCCTGAATCGCCATGATGTCTTCGTGCGATTCGATCCACGAGACCTCGATGTCGACCGAGACGAACTCGGTGGCGTGGCGTGAGGTGAACGAAGGGTCGGCGCGAAAGACCGGGCCGATCTCGAAGATGCGGCCGAAGCCCGCCATCATCGCCATCTGCTTATAGAACTGAGGGCTCTGCGCGAGGTAGGCGACGGTCTCGAAGTATTCGAGTTTGAAGAGCTCGGCGTTCGACTCGGATGGGCTCGACATGAGCTTCGGCGAGTGAATCTCGACGAAGTCGTTCTCGGCCCAGTACTCGCGCCAAGCGTGCTCGATGGTGGTCTGGATGCGGAACACCAGGTTCATCTCGCTGCGGCGAAGGTCGAGGAATCGCCAGTCGAGGCGCTTGTCGATCGAGGTGTCATCGGCGATCGGGGTCTCTGGGTCGGCGAGAGTGACGACCTCGAGGTTTTCGAGCTGAATCTCGAGTCCGCCGAGCTTCACGCGCTCGTCGTGCACGAGGCGACCCGTGACCCAAACGAATGAACCGTTGGTTAGGCCAGAGATGGTTGCCGCGAGAGCGTCATCCTCGACTGGGTTTCCGTCGACCTGCGGGCGAGGGTAGGTGACCTGAACGTCACCCGATTCGTCGCGCAGAATCACGAACTGGATGCGCTTCTGATCGCGCAGCTTTTCGACCCATCCACCGAGGGTGACTGGACCATCTTGACGGGCCGCCAGGTCTTTGACCAGAGTGCGTTCGCGCATGTAAACCTTGCCTTTGAGAATGCGGTGAATTAGGCGTTCTAGAGCCAAACCGCTTTAAGCCACAAGTTTAGCGGAGGGTAGAATGGTGACATGCCCGCCGCCCGCATTCACCTCATTCGCCACGGCGAGGTGCACAATCCCAAGGGCATTCTCTATGGGCGTCAGCCGCACTTTGCGTTGAGTGAAACCGGCAGAAAAATGGCCGAGTTGGCCGCGCGCGACCTGCGCAACCAGGGCCGCCACGTGTCTCGACTCGTGGTCTCGCCTCTGCTTCGCACGCGCGAATCGGCCGAGCCGATTGCCGCTGCTTTTGGCGTTGATATCGACGTGGATGACCGCCTAATCGAACCGACAAACGTCTTCGAGGGAGACCGCGTGAGCTTTGGCGCGCTGCTGCGCAAGCCATCGCGGCTGCTCAAGATTTGGAACCCTAGGCGACCATCCTGGGGTGAGCCGTATCGTTCGATCGAGTCACGGATGATGGTCGCAATCGACGAACAGTGGCGCAAGACGATCAGCGGCGACCTCGTTTTGGTCTCGCACCAACTGCCGATCTTCGTCGCTCGCCGCTCGGTCGAGGGCAAGCCCTTTGCGCACAACCCGCGCGACCGCGAGTGCTCGCTCTCGAGCATCACCACCATCGAGCGCTCGGGCTCGGGTTGGCGCGTGCTCGACTATCGCGAGCCGGCGAGCGCAGTGCGCGCAACCGACGGCGGTGCCGTATGAGCAAGTTGAGTTTGGTGCGTCGCCTAGTTGGGCTCGGTCTGATCGTTGGCCTGGTCGCCGGCACCTCTGCCTGTGCCGGTGGCGCCAACGACGGTCTGGCCCAGCAATACCGTCAGGGCGACAACAAGAACTACATCGCCGGCGACGGCAGCGTGACCGAGTTTGCCAAGGCTAACCGGGGCGAGCCAGTGGTCTGGAGCGGCACCACCGAGCTTGGCGCAACCATTGGAAGCGCCGAACTTTCGGGCGTGGTCGTTGTGCTGAACTTTTGGTATTCGGGTTGTGCGCCTTGCCGCGCAGAGGCGCCCGACCTCATCGCCGTCGAAAAGCAGTTCAAGGGTCAAAAGGTGCAGGTAGTCGGCGTCAACGTGCGCGACACCGCCGCAACCACAATCGCCTTCGAGCGCAACTTCGGCCTCGACTATCCGTCGATTATTGACAACAACACTGGCTCGGTGCTGCTCGCATTCACCGGAATCGTGACGCCGCAGGCGGTTCCCACCACGATTGTTATCGGTCGCGACGGAAGGGTGACATCGCGCATCCTCGGTCGCTTCGAAAAGGGCACCCTGAAGTCGCTGATCGAAACCGCGGTGGCCGAGTGAACCAGGTAGTGCTCGACGGCTCGCTGTTTTTGGCGATTCCCGTTGCCCTGCTGGCCGGTCTAGTTTCGTTTCTCTCGCCTTGCGTCTTGCCGCTCGTGCCGGGCTATCTCGGATACGTTTCGGGCAGCGCGTCTGCCGAACGCGGTCGCGGTCGCATCCTGCTCGGCGCAGCGCTTTTCGTGCTCGGTTTCACCGCGGTATTCGTCGGCCTTGGCGCCGCATTCGGCGGCTTCGGCCAACTCATCCACTCTTCTGCCGGTCGCGTTCTGCAGACCGTCTTGGGAGCTCTAGTCATCGTCTTCGGGCTCATCATGATCGGTCAGGTTCGTTGGGCGCAGTTCACCGCAAAGTTGCAGTGGCGCCCGAGCATCGGCCTGGTTGGCGCCCCGCTGCTCGGCGTGGTCTTCGGCCTCGGCTGGACCCCGTGCATCGGGCCGACGCTCTCGAGCGTGCTCCTGCTCAGCCTCGACAACGCATCGGCTTCGCGAGGCATCATTTTGACCATCGCGTATTCGCTCGGCCTCGGCCTGCCGTTCATCGCCATCGCCGCCGGCTTCTCTTGGGCCACCAGGTCGGTGGGCTTTGTCAAGCGGCACATCCGCGGTTTCAACGTCACCGGCGGGGCTCTGCTGATGGCCCTCGGCCTGCTGCTCGTGACCGGGCTTTGGAACAGCGTTATCGCTTCGATTCAGGAGGTGAACGGTGGATTCGTCCCAGCAATCTGAGTCGTCCCCGGAGTCGAACGCGGAGTCGACCCAAACGACCGGCACCGAACTGAGCCGCGACGCCCAGCAAGCGCCGAGTGCGCCTAACTCTCCGAGCATCGGCATTCTCGGATGGCTGCGCTGGACCTGGCGCCAGCTGACCAGCATGCGCACCGCGCTGATCTTGCTTCTGCTCCTGGCCGCCGCTGCGATTCCCGGTTCGGTGTATCCGCAGCGCAGCGCAGACCCCAACGGCGTCACCCAGTTCTTTCAGCAGCAGCCCGACCTGGCCGGCTGGCTAGATAAGGCCCAGCTCTTCGACGTTTATAGCTCGACCTGGTTCTCTTCGATCTACCTGCTGCTCTTCATCTCGCTGATTGGTTGCGTCGTGCCGCGCACACTCGTGCACGCCAAGGCGCTAGTGGCCAAGCCGGTGCCGACGCCGACAAACCTTTCTAGGATGCCCGCGCACAAAGAGACCGTGCTGGGTGATAAGAAACTTGCCAAGCTCGAGTCGAGCAAAAAGGCCGACCTGCTGCACCGAGGTTTCGAGCGACTAAAGCGCCAGGGCTATCGCGTCGAGCGCCAGGGCGACTCTATCTCTGCCGAGCGCGGCTACCTTCGCGAAACCGGCAATCTCGTGTTTCACGTCGCGCTGATTGGCGTGCTGTTTGCGGTCGGTTTCGGCGGCGCCTACTCATACAGCGGTCAGCGCGTGCTCGTGGTGGGCGACACCTTCGTCAATAACTTGGCCGGCTACGACTCGTTCTCGCCGGGCCCGTTCTTCAACCAGAGCGAGCTAGCGCCGTTTCGCATGACGCTCACCGATTTTCAGTCGGACTTTGACATTCGCAACAAAACGAACCTCAATACTCCTCTCGACTTTCGCGCCTATGTGACGAGCCAGGTCGGCATGGATGGCACCCCGAAGAAGAGCGTGATTCGCGTCAACTACCCGCTCGAGATGCCAAACGCGAGTGTTTACCTGACTGGCAACGGCTTCGCCCCGGTTCTGACTTTCAAGGATGCCTCCGGCAAGGTCTCGTTCAGCGGGCCCGTCATCTATCTGCCACAGGATGACAAGTACACCTCGTTGGGTGTCATCAAGTTGCCCGACGCAAAGCCAAAGCAGTTTGGCGTGATTTCGTTCTTCTATCCCGCTGCGGGCAAGTTGCCCTCTGGTGCCTTGACCTCGGTTTCTCCGATTGCGGTGAACCCCATGGTCACCATGAGCGTCTACATTGGCAACTTGGGGCTCGACTCCGGAGTGCCCCAGAACGTGTTTACCCTAAACGTGCACGGCCTAAAGCAGGTCGCCGGCGGCAAGGCAAAGACCAAGGGCGTTGAGCTTAGGGTCGGCGAAACCAAGACCCTACCGGGTGGGCTGGGAACCGTGAAGTTCGAGACCTTCAAACGATTCGCCTCTCTCGACATCTCATACAACCCGGCTCAGGGCTGGGTGTTGTTCTTTGCGCTGCTCTCGCTGGCCGGCCTGATTACCTCGTTCTTGGTGCCGCGCCGCCGCGTCTGGATCCGCCGCACCGCCAATGGTTTCGAGGTGGCCGCCCTCGCTCGCGGCGACGATCCGTTGCTCGAAAAGGTCGTGGAAGACTTGAGCGCTTTTCTCGGTTCGAAGAAGAGCGCTAAGGCGCCAAAAGCACAAACCACCAAAGCCAAAACCCCTGGCAAGAAGAAGGATAAAGAGTGACCGGAATCGTTCTAAACGAAGAACTTTCGCGCACGTCGTTGATTTTTATCTATGCGGCGATGGCCTTCTACACGGTCGCCTTCATCACCTTTGTTTGGCACCTCACTCGCTTGTCGAGCGAGAAAAAGAAAATTCGCAAGAGCGCTGACGCGCTCGAAAAAGCCGGTCTCTGGATTCTCGGCATTGCCGCCGCCACCCACGGAGCGGGTGTCGTGATGCGCGGCATCTCGGCATCGCGTGTGCCCTGGGCCAACATGTATGAGTTCTCGATTTCGGGCTCGTTCATCATCGTCGCTATTTTCTTGTGCGCGCTTGTCGTTCGCGACATCCGAGTTATTGCCGCCTTCGTTTCGGCTTTCGCGTTGCTGGTGCTCGGCGCCGCGACCACGCTTTTTTACGTGCAGGTGAAGACCCTGATGCCGGCGCTGCAGTCATACTGGCTCGTGATTCACGTGACCGTTGCGGTCTTGGCGACCTCGTTCTTCTTCATCGCTGCCGCCCTGTCGATTGCGTTTCTGTTTGCTCAGGCCAAGTGGGTTAAGAACGGCAAGGGCAACATCACCAAGCTGATTCGCCGGGTGCTCAGCGTGTTTCCGAAGCCAAAAAAAATGGAGCGACTCTCGTATCGCTTTAACGTGATCGGCATGATCCTGTGGACCTTCACCCTCATCGCCGGCGCGATCTGGGCGCAAAAGGCCTGGCACCGTTTCTGGGGTTGGGACACCAAAGAGGTTTGGACCTTCATCATCTGGACGATTTATGCGGGCTACGCGCACGCACGCGCAACTCGCGGCTGGGATGGCGCTCGCGCGGCCTGGCTATCGGTCGTTGGCTTCGTTGCGGTGCTCTTCAACTTCACTATCGTGAACCTCTTCTTCAAGGGGCTGCACGTCTATAGCGGCCTAAAGTAGCGCGTAGCAGCGCTCGAGGCG
>CANGNR010000067.1 GCA_947455385.1 Microbacteriaceae bacterium | reverse complement strand
ATGGCCTTGCCGATGACCGCGTATGACTTGCGGCCATCATCCTGGAGGTGTTCGATAATGGCGCGACTAATCTCGTCGATCTGCCCAGTTTTTGGGCTACGCGTCGTTGCCATGCTTCGATAATGCCACTCGAAACGCCGATTGGCTGTGGATTTCGTGCCGAATTTACCGATTTGCAACTAAATCGAAAGTGGATAAGCCTTTTTTGCTACGAAAACGCTCTTAGGCTTAGTCTGAAGGTGCAAAATCGCGGATGTACGCGAGCGGCAACTGACATCACTCAAAGGAGAGCAGTCGTGTCTGTTCACGAACTAAAGAACTTCATCAACGGCGAATACGTCGCCGCCAAGTCTGGCGAGTCGAGCGAAGTCATCGACCCATCGAACGCCCAAACCTACGCAACCGCCGCTGTTTCTGGCACGGCCGATGTAGCGGCGGCATACGACGCGGCCGAGAAGGCATTCGAGGAGTGGGGTCAGACGACCCCGAGCGAGCGCCAGCTTGCCCTGCTTCGAATTGCAGACGCCATGGAGGCCCGCGCTGAGGAGTTCGCCGACGTGGAGTCGCGCAACACCGGCAAGCCGCGCTCGACTCTGGTCGAGTACGAGATCGCGCCGTCCATCGATCAGATTCGTTTCTTCGCAGGCGCGGCCCGCAACCTCGAGGGTCTAGCCACGGGGGAGTATCTGCGCGATCACACATCCTCGATTCGTCGCGAGCCCATCGGCGTAATCGGCCAGGTGACCCCGTGGAACTACCCGCTCAACATGGCCACCTGGAAGTTCGCGCCGGCCATCGCCGCGGGCAACACCGTGGTGCTCAAGCCGAGCGACACCACGCCTGCCTCGACCCTGCTGCTTGCCGAAGTCGCCGCGGAGTTCTTGCCCAAAGGCGTCTTGAACGTGGTGACAGGAAACCGACACACGGGCCGCGCGATGATCGAGCACCCGACCCCGCAGATGGTGTCGATTACCGGTTCGGTGCGTGCGGGCATGGAGGTCGCCAAGTCGGCGGCATCCGACCTCAAGCGCGTGCACCTAGAGCTCGGCGGCAAGGCTCCGGTTATCGTCTTTGCCGACGCAGACCTCGAGAAGGCCGCCGCCCAGATCGTGATCGCGGGCTACTTCAACGCTGGCCAGGACTGCACCGCGGCAACGCGCATCCTGGTTCACGAGTCGGTGCACGACGAGTTTGTTGCCCTGCTGGTCGCCGAGGCTAAGGCCAACGCGGTCACGGGCGACCCGAAGCGCGACGACATTCTGTTTGGCCCGCTCAACAACGCCAGCCAGCTCGAGCGCGTGAGCGGTTTCATCGACCGCCTGCCCGATCACGCCAACATCGCGCTCGGCGGCGACCGCCCGAACGGTGCCGGCTACTACCTCAACGCGACGATCCTCACCGGGCTCAAGCAAAACGACGAGCACATTCAGAGCGAGATCTTCGGCCCGGTTCAGACGGTGCAGAAGTTCTCGAGTGACGACGAGGCAATGCGTTGGGCCAATGGCGTGCAGTACGGCCTCGCGTCCTCGGTTTGGACTCGCGACCACGGCCGCGCGATGCGCTTCAGCAAGGGGCTCAACTTCGGTTGCGTGTGGATCAACACCCACATTCCGTTGACCGCCGAGATGCCGCACGGTGGCTTCCGTCACTCTGGCTATGGCAAAGACCTCAGCGCATACGGCTTCGAGGACTACACGCGAATCAAGCACGTGATGAGCTTCATCGGCGAATAGTCACTTCTCCACAGATTCGAACCGCCGGCATCCACGCGATGTTTGGCGGTTCAATCTCTTTCGGTGAGATTTCTGTGGATGTTGCCCAGCGCGCTGATGGCGGTGTGGTGGGGCGCGAGCACGGGCTCGTGGCAGTTCGCCCTGATGTCGTTGAGCAGCCTTGCACTTTCGGCGTTTGCTCAGCGTTGGCGCGGTGGCGACTCCAACAAAGTTGACGAACTGGCGCACTTCGAAACCGGCTGGGATGGCTCGCGGTGGCACGTGGGCACCCGCACGCTCGCGCGGCAGCAATGGCTCTGGCGGCCAAGAGAGCGGCGCCGAGTCTATGCCGAGCTAATCGCGATTGCCCAATCGAACAGCGCCGCCTTGGCTCTGAGCGCTCGCCGCGAGTCGGGGTTCGCCGCCTCTGCCGCAGAGCCGCTGGCGCTCTGGCTCGGGCAAACCGCCGCCGGTGCCGACCTCGAGCTGAGCCTTGCGCGCGACGGTCCGCACTGCATTTTGGTTGGCCCGACCGGCTCAGGCAAAAGCCGCTTGCTCACATTGATGGCCACCTCGCTGGCCACTTCTGGGCGAGCTGAGTGGCGGTTGTTTGACTTCAAGGGCGGTGCCGCGCTCGCTCCCGTGGCAGAGTTTCTCGGCAGAAGAGGAGAGCAGTGCGAGTTGAGTAGCGACCTTGATCTGGCTGCTGCCGAGCGGGCCTGCGACGACCTGCTGCACACCATCGATGGTCGTGAGCGCTTGCTCGCCTCGGTCGGGGCCGCCGACTACCTGGCGTTCAACGGGTCAAATGCGCGGCGCAGAAAACTCGCTCCTGTCTTGGTGCTGGTCGATGAGTTTGCCGCGCTCCTGCGAGCCGTTTCAATTGCGCCGGCGACATTTGAGGCCGTGGCCACTCGAGGTCGCACGCTCGGCGTGCACTTGATCGCAACCAACCAGACTTGCTCAGGAATCGGTCGTACCATGCTGGCTAACATCCGCCAACGGGTGGTCTTTGCAGGAATCGACTCGGTAGATGCGGTTCAACTCGGCTTTGGCTCCACCCCACAGCTGGGGCAAGTCAGGGCTGGTTGGGCAGCCGCGGCCATCCACGATAACGCGGCCCGATTCTCGACCGCGTTCAGTTTTCCGCTAGACCTAAGCGAGAACCTGGCTCAGCTCGGAGTGCACGAGGCCGTGGGCAACGGCGACGGGCTCGCTCACGATGAACCCGTCGTGCGTGTTGATGCCGAGGGCTAGCGCAGCGTCGTTCTGGCAGGCAGCCTTCCATCCCTGCTTAGCGATTGCCTTGACGTAGGCGAGGGTCGCGTTGGTCAGGGCGTAGGTCGAGGTGTGCGGCACGGCGCCAGGCATATTGGCAACGCAGTAAAAGACCGAGTTGTGCACGTTGAAGGTCGGTTCGGCGTGCGTGGTCGGGTGCGAGTCTTCGAAGCAGCCGCCCTGGTCAATCGCGATATCTACCAAGACGCTGCCAGGCTTCATCTTGGCGACCATGGCGTTGGTCACGAGCTTGGGGGCCTTGGCGCCTGGAATCAGCACCGAGCCGATAACTAGGTCGGCCTCGGCTACTGCTCGGTTCAACTCATACGAGTTGCTCGCGATGGTGCGCAGTCTGCCGGCGTAGTGGTGGTCGAGCTCGCGCAGGCGGTTGATGTTGGTGTCGAGCACTGTGACTTCTGCCCCCATGCCAACTGCAACGGCGATCGCGTTGGTGCCGGCCACACCGCCACCTAACACGGCAACCTTGGCTGGGCGAGTGCCCGGCACTCCGCCGAGGAGCATTCCGTTCCCGCCGTTTTGGCGCATTAGGGTCTGAGCGCCCACCAACACCGAGAGGCGTCCGGCTACCTCGCTCATAGGTGCAAGCAAGGGGAGTTGACGAGAGGGCAACTGCACCGTCTCGTAGGCAATCGCAGTGACCTGGTGTTCGACCAGTGCATTAGTTAGCTCGAGATCTGCGGCTAGGTGCAGGTAGGTGAAAAGCAGTAGGCCAGGGCGCAAAAAGCCATACTCGCTAGCGATGGGTTCCTTAACCTTCAGAACCATGTCACCAGCGGCCCAGGTTGAGGCAGCATCGGGCAGAATTGTGGCGCCCGCCTCGCGGTACTCGGCATCCGAGATGGCCGACCCAACGCCGGCACCCTGCTGAATAATGACTTCGTGGCCGCCGAGCGCTAATTCGTGCACTCCGGCCGGTGTGATCGCAACTCTGAATTCGTTGTTCTTGACCTCTGCGGGTACGGCGATTTTCATTTTTCTCCTACGCCCGGCACGCAGCCGAGCCAAGAGACACACTAGCCGAACCGAACGCCGCGCAAGTGTGAGGCTCGCCTTGCTCTCTGCCGACTCCCAGACTAGAAAAACTCTCGGTCGATTTGTCATTGCGGCTTTCGAGGGGCTGGGGGTGTGGCAGTATATTTGCGATGCGTCTTTGCGCAGTCTTCGTGTTGAGCGGGCAGTAGTGCCCATCGATTCAAAGGAGTCATTCGTGAACAATGTCCCTTCGCAAGACCCAATGATGCGCGAGATCATCACACAGGCCAAGCGCCAGCAGATGACCAGACGCTCCCTTCTAGGCGGCGGCATGGCTGCCTCGCTGGCGGCGCTGCTTGCGGCCTGTTCACCTGGTGGTGGCGCCAAGACGCTCACCGCGGCAACCGATATTTCAGCAACCGACAAGACCCTCATCTGGGACAACTGGCCCTATTACATGGATGGCGAATCGGACTCGTCGTTTCCGACCATCCACGCTTTCGAAAAGCAGAGCGGCATCAAGGTCACCTACAACATCAACGTTGACGACAACAACACCTACTTTGCGCGCATCAAGAACCAGCTGGCCACCGGCAAAGACACCGGTGCCGACACCGTTTGCCTCACCGACTGGATGGTCGCTCGACTGATCAGCAACGGCTACCTGCAAGAGCTCAACTACGACAATCTGACAAACGTCACCGCCAACATGGACCCGGTGTACAAGACGACCTTTGGCGACTTTGACCCAGACCGCAAACACTCGCTGCCGTGGAAGGGCATCATCGCGGCTATCGGCTACCACAAGGAGAACTACAAGAAGCTCACCGGCAAGGATGCGCCAACTTCGTTGGCCGACCTCTGGGCGCCAGAGCTAAAGGGCAAGGTAGAGGTTCTAAGTGAGATGCGCGACACCATCGGCGTGATGATGATGGCCGATGGAATTGACATCAAGAGCTTCACCTCCGATGACTTTCACAACACCCTCGACAAATTCACCGGGCTGGTCAAGGATGGCCAGATTCGCTCGATCAAGGGCAACTCTTACATCGACGACTACAAGAGCGGCGACGCGGTTGCCGGAATCGTGTGGGCCGGCGACCTCATCGGCGCCAATGCCGAGCTTGGCAGCGATGTTCTGGGCTACGTGCTGCTCGACTCGGGTTCGACCATCTCGACCGACAACTACATCGTGCCAATGGGTTCGCAGCACAAGGCAAACGCCGAGGCAGCCATGAACTACTACTTCGACCCGGCGGTCGCCGCAGAGCTCGCCCTCTCGGGAGTCTTCTATGTTCCGCCGGTGCTAGGGGCTCGCGAAATTGTGATCAAGAAAGACCCAGCGCTAGCCAACAACGAGCTGATCTTTCCGTCGGCAGACACCTTCGCAACCAAGTTGCACCACTTCAGGTCGCTCACTGTTAAAGAAGACAATGAGTTCTCGAAGGCTTGGTCTGACGCTGCAAACGGTGTGGTTTAGTGGCAGGCCCGCTATCCAGCGCCGGCGCTGACCTCGACCTAGTAGGTGTCCGCAAGGAGTTTCCGGGCTTCACCGCCCTCGAAAACCTAGACTTGCACATTCCCGCCGGCCAGTTCTTTGCGCTTCTCGGCCCATCCGGCTGCGGCAAGACCACGACCCTAAGAATCGTGGCCGGCCTCGAGACCCCGACCACCGGCCGCGTGCTCATCGGGGGCCAGGATGTCACCGACACCAAGCCTCACGAACGCCCGGTGAACACTGTGTTCCAGTCCTACGCCCTGTTTCCACACATGACCGTGCTTGAAAACGTTGCCTTCGGTCTGCGGCAGCGCAAGATCGACGACCCGGTGGGCAAGGCGCAGGTAGCCCTCGAGCTAGTTGAGCTCGGTCACCTAGCGCAGCGACGCCCGCAGCAACTGTCGGGAGGCCAGCAACAGCGCGTCGCGCTGGCTCGTGCTCTCGTCAACCGTCCATCCCTGTTGCTGCTTGACGAGCCACTAGGTGCCCTCGACCTCAAGTTGCGCCGCCAGATGCAGATCGAGCTCAAGGCGATTCAAATGGAAGTTGGCCTGACCTTCTTGCACGTGACTCACGATCAAGAAGAGGCCATGGATATGGCCGACACGGTGGCCGTTATGAATAAGGGCCACATCGAGCAGATGGGCGCGCCAGAGCTGCTCTACGACCGACCAAAGACCGCCTTCGTGGCCAAGTTTTTGGGCCAGTCGAACCTTTTCGTCGGCGACGTGGTTGAGTCGAGCGAAAACTCGGTCAGCATCAACGTCGGCGGAAACAAGATCAGCGTCGACAAGGCTCGCGCAGAGAAGCACACCGGCAAGATCGCCATTGGTGTGCGTCCCGAAAAGGTGGCGTTTCACGAGTCGAAGCCGGAGGCCGAGTCGGGCCGCGTGCTGCTCGGGCCAGGCGAGATTCTCGACATCCGCTTCACGGGCGTGAGCAACCAGTACCTCATCGAGATTCCTAACATCGGCGAGGTCACCGTGTTCGCGCAGAACATCGGCAAGTCTCCGGTTGTCGAGCTCGGCGCTCAGGTTTGGGTCAGCTGGAAGGTCGAGCATTCTTTTGGTCTCGCCGACCTGCCCGACGGCACAGTAGAGGCCTAGCCATGGCATTCGCAGCATTCGGTGGCAGCGCTCCGGCCAACCAGGGTGACAGCGCCAAGAAGTCAAACAAGGCAATTGTTTGGGCCCTGCTCGCGCCAGGCCTCATT
>CANGNR010000066.1 GCA_947455385.1 Microbacteriaceae bacterium | reverse complement strand
ACTCCTGCGGCCGCATAGTCCTCGCGGTAGCGCATCGAAAGCGGCCAGTAGTGCGGTGGCGTCCAGAGGAAGATCACCAGAAACAGAATCCACGCGCCGATGTCGACCGTGCCGGTGGTCGCGGCCCAGCCGATCAAAACCGGCATCGAACCGGCCGCTCCACCCCAGACGATGTTCTGCGGAGTGCGACGCTTGAGCAGCAGCGTGTAGATGAACACATAAAACAGGATGGCGGCTACCGAGAGCGCGGCCGCGAGCCAGTTGGTGAGAAGCCCCAGCCACAACACGGATACCAGACCCAGCACCCAGGCGAAGACGTATGCCTCGCGCTTGGTGAGTTCGCCGGTAACCAGCGGACGACCCTTGGTGCGGCCCATGATCTTGTCGATGTCGGCGTCGATGTAGCAGTTGAATGCGTTGGCCGAACCTGCCGAGAAGGCTCCACCCACGAGAGTCGCGAGCACCAGCCAAAGGTTTGGCATGCCGCGGTGAGCCAAGATCATGGTCGGCAGCGTGGTGATGAGAAGCAGTTCGATAACCCGCGGTTTAGTGAGCGCAAGGTAGGCCTTGGCCTTCGAGCCAATGCCCCCGGGCGCAGAAAGTTGGCGGGTTTCAGAAGTCATTTCAATCAAGTCTAAAGCAACGAAAACTCGCTTTATTCCGCCAGAGATTGGGGCGTTCGAGGTGTAAAGTTGAGAAAGGAATTCCGCTAGTTTTCTGTTTTCTTGGGCGTTCCACCTAACTCGGCGACGTTGCCCACACATTTGACACATTCAAATCGGCGCTGTGCGCCAAAAGAGTAGGAGCTGTCTTGTCAGCATTCCAGTGGTCCGAACTTGATTCGAAGGCCGTAGACACCGCCCGCGTTCTAGCAGCAGATGCAGTCGAGAAGGTTGGCAACGGCCACCCTGGAACCGCAATCTCCCTTGCTCCAGTGGCTTACCTCTTGTTTAACAAGGTCATGCGTCACGACCCATCAGACGACAAGTGGATTGGCCGCGACCGCTTCATCCTTAGCGTCGGCCACTCGTCGCTGACCATCTACAACCAGCTTTACCTGCACGGCTACGGACTCGAGCTCGACGACCTCAAGGCGCTTCGCACCTGGGGCTCGAAGACCCCTGGTCACCCTGAGTACGGTCACACCAAGGGCGTTGAGATCACCACCGGTCCACTGGGCCAAGGCCTAGCATCGGCCACCGGCTTCGCATACGCCCAGCGCTTCGAGCGCGGCCTTTATGACGCAAGCGCGCCAGCCGGCCAGAGCCCATTCGACCACTACACCTACGTGATCGCCGGCGATGGCGACATGCAAGAGGGCGTCACCGCCGAGGCCGCATCCTTGGCTGGTCACCAGAAGCTCGGCAACCTCGTTGTCATCTATGACTCGAACCAGATTTCGATCGAGGATGACACCAACATCGCATTCACCGAAGACCTGTCGAAGCGTTACGAGGCTTACGGCTGGCACACCCAGGTAGTCGACTGGAAGAAGACCGGCAACTACGTCGAAGATGTCGCCGAGCTTTACGCCGCCATCGAGCGCGCCAAGGCCGTCACCGACAAGCCTTCGCTGATCACACTGCGCACCATCATTGGTTGGCCTTCGCCGACCAAGCAGAACTCGGGCAAGATTCACGGCTCGAAGCTCGGCGCCGAAGAGCTCGCGGGCCTAAAGGTCGCGCTCGGCTTCAACCCAGAGCAGACCTTCGAGGTTGACCCTGCGGTAATCGCCCACACCCGCGGCTACCAGGCTCACGCCGACGCGGTTCGCGCCGAGTGGCAGGCTAAGTTCGACGCTTGGGCCGCCGCCAACCCAGATGCCAAAAAGCTGCTCGACCGCGTCGAGTCTGGCGAGACCCCTGCCGAACTCGAGTCTGCACTGCCTGTCTTCGAAAACGGATCGGCCGTTTCGACCCGCGCCGCATCGGGCAAGGTCATCAACGCCATCGCCGGCGTAATGCCTGAGCTGTGGGGCGGTTCGGCTGACCTCGCCGACTCGAACCTCACCACCATCGCCGGCGCCAAGTCGTTCGTGCCATCCGAGTGGTCGACCCACGAGTGGAGCGGCGACCAGTACGGCCGCGTGCTGCACTTTGGTATTCGCGAGCACGCGATGGGTTCGATTTTGAACGGCATCGTGCTGCACGGCAAGACCCGCGCATTCGGCGGAACCTTCTTGATCTTCAGCGACTACATGCGTCCCGCAGTGCGCCTCGCCGCTCTCATGGGTGTGCCTTCGATCTTCGTCTGGACCCACGACTCGGTCGCCCTCGGCGAGGATGGCCCGACCCACCAGCCAATCGAGCAGCTCGCCACCCTGCGTGCTATTCCGAACCTCGACATCGTTCGCCCAGGCGACGGCAACGAGACCGCATACGCGTGGAAGACCATCCTGGAGCGTCGCGGCGGCCCGGCAGGCATCGCGCTGACCCGTCAGGACATCCCAGTGTTTAGCCGCGGCGAAGCCGACGAAACCGGTGCCGTTTATGCCGGTGCCGAGAACACCGCCAAGGGTGCCTACACGCTCATCGACGCCGCCAACGGAAAGCCTGAACTGATTCTGATTGCCACCGGTTCTGAGGTGCAGCTGGCCGTTGAGGCACGCAAGCAGCTCGAGGCCTCCGGCGTCGCGACCCGCGTGGTGTCGGCACCTTGCCTCGAGTGGTTCGACGAGCAGACCCAGGCATACCGCGAGTCGGTTCTGCCATCGTCGGTCAAGGCTCGAGTTTCGGTTGAGGCCGGTCTCTCGCTCGGCTGGTCGAAGTATGTCGGCCCATTTGGCCGCAGCGTTTCGATCGAGCACTTCGGTGCTTCGGCCGACTTCAAGACTCTGTTCCGCGAGTTCGGAATGACCACCGAGGCAGTTGTCTCGGCAGCAAACGCAACCCTGGCCGCTCTCTAAGTCGCCGACCAACCTAGATTCAGCAGAAAGAAGAAAATCATGACCTCTCCCCTCGCTCAGCTCGACGCCAACGGCGTTAGCATCTGGCTCGACGACCTATCGCGCACCCGAATCACCACCGGCAACCTGCGAGACCTGATCACCAACCGCACCGTCTCTGGCGTGACCACCAACCCGAGCATCTTTGCCGCCGCGCTGGCCAAGGGTGAGGGTTACGGCGCTCAGATCGCAGAGCTCGGTGCAGCAGGCGCCGACGCGGCCACCGCCATCGTCGAGTTGACCACCAAGGATGTCGCCGACGCGTGCGACATCTTCGCTGGCGTATACGCATCGAGCAACGGCTTTGACGGCCGCGTCTCGATCGAGGTCGAGCCAGGTCTGGCCAACGACACCGCCGGCACGGTCAAGCAGGCCAAGGAGCTCTTCGCCAAGGTTGACCGCGAGAACGTAATGATCAAGATTCCGGCAACCAAGGCTGGCCTATCGGCCATCACCCAGGTCATCGCCGAGGGCATCAGCGTCAACGTGACCCTGATCTTCTCGCTGCAGCGCTACCGCGAGGTAATCGCCGCCTTCATCGCCGGCGTCAAGCTGGCCAAGGATGCTGGCCACGACATCAGCAAGATTCACTCGGTTGCATCGTTCTTCGTCTCGCGCGTTGACACCGAGATCGACAAGCGCCTCGACGCAATCGGCACGGACGAGGCAAAGGCCCTAAAGTCGAAGGCCGCCCTGGCCAACGCTCGCCTCGCGTACCAGGTATTCGAGCAGGAGTTCGACAACGCAGACTGGGCTGCTCTCGAGGCTGCTGGAGCAAACAAGCAGCGCCCGCTGATGGCATCGACCGGAGTAAAGGACCCTGCTCTTGCAGACACTCTCTATGTGACCGAGCTGGTTGCTCCTCACCTGGTCAACACCATGCCAGAGAAGACCATGGAGGCCGTCTACGACCACGGAGTTATTCCAGCGGACTCGATCACCGGACACTACGCCGACTCGGCCGCCATCCTGGCCCAGCTCGAGGCCCAGGGAATCTCGATCGCGGAGGTCACCGAGCTTCTAGAGACCGAGGGTGTCGACAAGTTCATCGTTTCGTGGGGCGAACTGGTTGAGACCGTTTCGACCGCACTAAAGGGAGCCAACTAATGAGCGTCAAGGTAGCCGTAGCCGGCGCAACCGCAGCGGCCGCCGCGTCGGTTCTGCCCGAGCTCGTCGCCGACAAGGTAGCCAGCCGCATCGCAGCCAAAGACTTCACCCTGTGGGGCAAAGATGCAGAGGCCGAGTCGTCGATTCGTCTCGGTTGGGTCAACTCGGCGGTTGACACCGCGGCAGTCGTCGAGCGGGTCATTGCACTTCGCCAAGAGTTTCTGACCAAGGGCGTTGACCGCTTCGTGCTCTGCGGCATGGGCGGCTCGTCGCTGGCCCCAGAGGTAATCACCCGCACCGCCGGGGTTCACCTCGTGGTGCTCGACTCGACCAACCCAGACCAGGTTGCAGCGGCCGTCAACGAGGCCATCGAGCGCACCGCAATCGTCGTCTCTTCGAAGTCTGGTTCGACCGTTGAGACCGACTCGCAGAAGCGCGCCTTCGAGGCAGCCTTCACCGCAGCAGGCATCGACAAGACCGACCGCATCGTCATCGTCACCGACCCGGGTTCGCCAATGGAGCAGGCTGCGCTTGCCGATGGCTACCGGGTCTTCAACGCAGACCCAACAGTCGGTGGCCGCTATTCGGCACTCACAGCTTTCGGCATCGTGCCATCCGGTCTAGCCGGCGTCGACGTTGCCGCGCTTCTTGCCGACGGCCACAGCGTTGCCGCGCAGCTGGCATCCGATGACGAGACCAACCCGGGCCTGATTCTCGGTGCCGCGCTGGCTCGCACCGCTAACGGTGCAGGATTCAAAGACAAGGTCGGCATCGTGACCGGCGACACCGACATCGTTGGTTTCGGTGATTGGGCCGAGCAGCTGATTGCTGAGTCCACTGGCAAGCTCGGCAAGGGAGTTTTGCCGGTTGTCTTGGCAACCGACTCCCCCGAGGTTTCGGCCAACCAGGCCGACGTCGTGCTCGCTCGAATCGTCAAGGATGCGGCCTCGGCTGCCGATGGTGAGATCGCGGTATCCGGTTCGCTCGGTGCGCAGTTCGTGCTCTGGGAGTATGCGACCGTGGTTGCCAGCCGCTTGATTGGCATCAATCCATTTGACCAGCCAGACGTCGAGTCGGCCAAGATTGCCGCTCGCGGAATGCTCGAGAACCGTCCAGAGATCGTTACCACCGACTTTGTCGACGGCGCAGTCGAGGTTCGCGGCCAGAACGTTGAGTTCGGCGCTGACCACAGCGTCGCCGGCGCTCTCGCGGCAGTTCTTTCGAAGCTCGACGCCGCCGAGGGATACGTTTCGATTCACGCCTACCTCGACCGCAACAATGCTGCTGCCGCCGAGGAGCTGCGCGACGCGCTAGCCGCTCGCACCGGCCGCCCGGTCACCTTCGGATGGGCACCTCGCTTCTTGCACTCGACCGGTCAGTACCACAAGGGTGGCCCTCGCCAGGGCGTCTACATCCAGCTCGTCGCTCAGGCTGAGGCAGACCTTGCCGTGCCTGGGCGCCCATTCACCTTCGGCCAGCTCATTGCTTCGCAGGCCGCCGGCGATGGCTCGGTGCTCGCCGACCTCGGTCTGCCCGTGCTGAACCTGACCCTCACCGATGTGGCTGCGGGTCTCGCTGCCATCAACGGCGCAAGCGCCTAAGGAGCGATTTTGAGCCCAGTAAAGATCACGGCGGACAACAATCCGCTTCGCGATCCAAGCGACCGTCGCCTCAACCGAATTGCAGGCCCTAGCGGCCTAATCATCTTCGGCGTGACCGGTGACCTCTCGCGCAAGAAGCTCATGCCGGCCGTGTATGACCTGGCCAACCGCGGGCTATTGCCACCTGGCTTCGCTCTCGTTGGCTTCGCTCGACGCGACTGGGAAGACCAGGACTTCGGCAAGGTCGTTCACGACGCCGTTCGCCAGTACGCCCGCACCCCCTGGAGCGAAGAAGTCTGGCAGCAGCTCGCAACCGGCATCCGTTTTGTCTCTGGAGAATTCGGTGATGACGCGGCCTTCGATCGCCTCAAAAAGACCATCGAAGACCTAGACCGTGAGCGCGGAACCAACGGAAACCACGCCTTCTACCTCTCGATTCCGCCAAAGGCATTCGAGCAGGTCTGTCAGCAGCTTTCACGCAGCGGCCTAGCCGACCCGAAGCCAGACCAGTTCCGTCGCGTCGTCATCGAGAAGCCTTTCGGCCACGACCTGCAGTCGGCCCGCGAGCTAAACGACGTGGTCGAGTCGGTCTTTCCACCAGACTCGGTCTTTCGGATCGACCACTACCTCGGCAAAGAGACAGTGCAGAACATCCTGGCTCTGCGCTTTGCCAACCAGCTCTTCGAGCCACTCTGGAACGCGAACTACATCGACCACGTCCAGATCACCATGGCCGAGGACATCGGCGTCGGTGGCCGTGCTGGCTACTACGACGGCATCGGTGCCGCTCGCGACGTGATTCAAAATCACCTTCTGCAACTGCTCGCCCTAACTGCCATGGAAGAGCCGGTCTCGTTCGACGCCGCCGACCTTCGTGCCGAAAAAGAGAAGGTTCTGTCTGCGGTTCGTCTGCCTAAGGATCTCGCTAAGCACACCGCCCGCGGTCAGTATTCTGGCGGCTGGCAGGGTGGCGAAAAGGTCATCGGCTTTCTAGACGAGGATGGCATGAACCCGAAGTCGGTCACCGAGACCTACGCGGCCATGCGACTCGACATCAACACCCGCCGCTGGGCAGGCGTGCCGTTCTATCTGCGTGCCGGCAAGCGTCTCGGTCGCCGCGT